>CAIUDK010000240.1 GCA_903897875.1 uncultured Hyphomicrobiales bacterium | reverse complement strand
GGCCCGGCACAAACGGCGCGCCATTTTGATAATTGCGGCGCGCAGGTGGGCCAAACAAAGCCGCCAAACGCGCTTCCAAATCTTGCCGATAGTAACGGCGCAACGTCTCGTCTTTGATTTCGCCCGTCACTTCTTTGAGGCGACGCTCCAAAGCTGCGCGACGCTCGGGCGTGTTGAGATCAACACTCTCCGTCTCGCGCATCCACAACACATCAACCAGCGGGCGCGCTTGGCCCAACAATTCATTGAGCGCCACAGCACCACCTGAGCGCGCCAAATCATCTGGATCTTGCCCATCAGGCATAAACGCAAAACGCAACGTGCGGCCGGGTTCAATTTGCGGCAGGGCCGTATCAATCGCGCGCCATGCAGCTTTGCGTCCAGCCTTGTCGCCGTCAAAACACAGGATCGGTTCTTCCGCCATCTGCCAAAGCAGCGTGCATTGATCGGGCGTCAGCGCCGTGCCCAATGGTGCCACAACATTGGCAACACCCACAGCCGTCATCGACACCACATCGACATAGCCTTCCACAGCCACCACTGTGCCGCGATCATGCGCAGCCTTACGCGCATTGTGATGATTGTAGAGCACCGAACCCTTATGAAACAAAGGCGTTTCGGGCGAATTCAAATATTTGGCCTGCGCGTCTTTATCGAGTGCGCGGCCACCAAATGCGATGGGCTTGCCAGCGCGATCCATGATGGGAAACATCACGCGATCCCGAAAGCGATCATAAGGCACGGCAATCTCTTCGCCGTGGATCAACATGCCTGTCGCGATCATGTCATCGACATGTACGCCTTTGGTGGCGAGATGTTCGCGCAGAGCAAAACGTTCATTGGGCGAATAGCCCATGCGAAATTGGCGCTGCATGGCGGGCGTTAATCCGCGATCCGCCAAATAGCCGCGCGCTTTGGCTCCCACTGGCGCTTGCAATTGCGCTTCAAAAAACTGCACCGCAAATTCGAGCACATCTTGCAGCGATGTGCGGCGTTGCTCGCGCTCAATTGTCTCTGGTGTAACGGTGGGCAAAGCCAGTCCGGCGTCGGACGCCAAACGCTCAACGGCTTCAGGAAACGACACGCCCTCAGTCGCCATGACAAAATCAAAAATATTGCCATTGCGCCCGGACGAAAAATCAAACCACGCCATCTTCTGATCGTTCACAAAAAACGATGGGCTCTTTTCAGAATTGAACGGCGACAGACCTTTCCATTCACGACCTGACTTGATCAACTTCACCTTACGGCGAACGACATCGGACACGGGAACCCGCGCCTTAATGTCGTCGAGAAAGGAAGGTGTGAAACGCATCGGACTCCAGAGCGCGGCAAAGGCAGATCAAAAGGACAAGCAGGCGACAAGTCTACAGGCAGACGACAAGTCTTATGGGCAGACAGGCCCTCTTACAGGATAGCGCACCCAAAAAAGGGCCACGCCAACTGATTCGCGGTGTTATGCCCCTTATCCACAGCCAGTCAGCCTGGACCTTAGACCGAGGCAGCTTGGCTATGGGCAGAGGGCCTAACGGGTGGCTCTAGCCAGCCAGCATGGCTTTCACCGCGCCGCTTGCCTTACCAAAATCCATTTGGCCGGCATATTTTGTCTTCAAGATGGCAACCACCTTGCCCATGTCCTTCATGGAGGCGGCGCCCGTCTCGGCAATGGCGGCCTTGATGGCAGCAGCCACTTCCACATCGCCCATCTGGCTTGGCAAGAACTCGTTGATGATTTCGATTTCTTCGCGTTCCTGCTTGGCTAGGTCTTCGCGGCCAGCCTTTTCATAAATGGCGAGCGATTCTTGGCGGCTTTTGGTCATTTTCTGCAAAAGCGCCAGAATATCTTCATTGGCGATCTCTTTGCCTTGGCCACGGGCCTCGATGTCGCGATCTTTGAGCGCGGCGGTAATCATGCGCAATGTATCGACACGACGCCGGTCGCCCGCCTTCATTGCGGTCTTGAGCATAGAGGTGAATTGTTCACGCATGATCTGATCCTTTAATGTTTGGCTGGCGCTCTTGCCCAGCAAGGCCGCCCAGCCCCTTTGAGGGCGCATGGCAACCGATTTTCCAACCGGTTCTAGTTGATAAAACGCGAACAACTCAAAAAGTAGAGCATTTTTTGGTTCCGCAGAACCCAAAATTGATCTAGTTTCCGCGAAAGTCCGACAAATTCTCTGGCTAACGTCTCAAGCTTGCCTCTTGGCGCGCCCCATGCGCGCGTCAGGTAACTCAGACACGGCAACCAAGACGCTGCCAACTCACACGGTGTAGATCGACCATGACCAAACTTCAAGACAAGGCCGGAACGGCAACGACCGGCCAGAGTACTTCTGGCTGGAGCGAACCCGTCACCACCGCCCGCCTCGTGCTGGCAGACGGCACCGTCATTGAGGGCTTTGGCCTTGGGGCCACCGGCCAAGCGGTTGGCGAAGTTTGCTTCAACACTGCCATGACCGGCTATCAGGAAATCCTCACCGATCCTTCCTATTCTGGCCAGATCATCACCTTCACCTTCCCCCATATCGGCAATGTCGGCACCAATGAAGACGACATTGAAACCATCGACATGGCTCACGCCTCTGGCGTGCGCGGCGTCATCATGCAGGCGCCGATCACCGATCCGTCCAATTATCGCACCACCAAGCATTTCAACGAATGGTTGAAAGCGCGCGGCATCATCGCGCTGTACGGCATCGACACACGCGCATTGACCGCGCACATCCGCGAAAATGGCATGCCCAATGCCGTCATCGCCTATGCGCCTGATGGCAAGTTTGATATGCCAGCCTTGAAGGCTGAGGCCGCCAAATGGCCCGGCATCGATGGCATGGATTTGGTGCCCGGCGTGACCGCTGCCAAAAAGTTCAACTGGGACCAAACCGTTTGGTCGTTGGAGGATGGTTACGGCGCGCAAAAGACACCGACACTGAATGTTGTGGCAATCGATTACGGCGTGAAGCGCAACATCCTGCGCCTGCTGTCGTCAGCTGGTTGCGCGGTGACTGTTGTGCCTGCCACAACTTCGGCCAAAGATATTCTCGCGCTCAAGCCAGATGGCATCTTCTTGTCCAACGGTCCGGGCGATCCAGCTGAGACTGGAAAATATTCTGTGCCTGTCATCCGAGAATTGTTGGATGCAAAAGTGCCACTCTTTGGTATTTGTTTGGGCCATCAAATGTTGGCGCTGGCTGTAGGTGCCAAGACCACAAAAATGCATCAAGGCCATCACGGTGCCAATCATCCTGTGATGGATTACACCACCCAGAAGGTGGAAATTGTTTCGATGAATCATGGCTTTGCAGTCGATGCCGCAACCTTGCCTGCCAATGCAAAAGAAACGCATCGCTCATTGTTCGACGGCTCCAATTGCGGCATGTCGCTCACAGATCGCCCAGCGTTTTCTGTCCAGCACCATCCAGAAGCATCGCCTGGCCCGCAAGATAGTCATTATTTGTTCAGACGTTTTGTGGACATGATGACGCAGGCCAAATCCAAGCACTAAACGAGCACTTGGAGTCTGGCCTCATCATGGGGCTAGACGCGAATGACTTGGCGTGAATTTTGGAATGGTTCTCATCCTATCTACGTCAATGCGCGACACCAGACCCTGCATTATGAGCGCATAGCCAAAGGCATATGCGCTCTTCTTCCCCACCGGAATGCAATCATCCTAGATTATGGGTGCGGCGATACGCTGGCCACCAGCTCCGTGACCAGCCAATGTGGCAAACTCTATTTATTTGATGCGGCACCCAATGTTGAACAGCGCCTGCGCGAGCGTTTTGCCAACACGCCCAACATCACCGTCTTGTCGCCCGACGATTTGGCCGCCCTACCGCCCGCCAGCCTCGATCTCATCATCATCAATTCTGTGCTGCAATATTTATCGGCTGCGGAATTTGAACAGCTCTTGCGCGACTGTCGCCAAAAGCTGCATCTGGATGGCG
>CAIUDK010000239.1 GCA_903897875.1 uncultured Hyphomicrobiales bacterium | reverse complement strand
TGCACGCGTCTGTCCTGCAGGTTCTAACCAAACTCTATTCAGGGGGATCGTTTAGCACGGTTTGTCGCCTCGCGTCGCCACACGAAGGCGATAAAAACGCCGGCCAAGGTCGCAGCCAGACCAAACCAGGTCAGGGCATAGGACAAATGATTGTTGGGCACGCTGAAAACCGTCGCCCCTCCCGCTGGCAGAACCTGAGGCTCGCCAGCATCGGCATCGATAGTAAAGGGGGCTGTGCGCTCTAGTTTCAGCGAGGCGGCCATGGCGACCGGGTCGCGCGTGTACCAAAGGCGGCTGGCTGGATCATCGACCGGCGTGAAGGCATTGCGCGGCTCAGGTGGGCGCATGAGGCCAGTGATCGTCTGTGGGCCTCCTACGAGGGTCGCAGGGCGCGTTGCGGGTGCGCGCAGAGCTTGGGGCACGAAGCCGCGGTTGATGATGATTCGGGTGCCATCATTAAGGCGCAAGGGCGTCAGGATCAGATAGCCGGGCTGGATCAGCTGGCCGGGCACATGGCCAGACCCAAAAAACAGCTGCATCTCATTTTGGTGTTCGAACACGCCACTGACAGTCACATGGCGATAATCATAATCATCAGCCTGCAATTGGCCCCATGTGCTCTCAGGTGGCAGTCCGACTGCGGGCTCATGAATGCGCGTTTCCATGCGCGCAATCAGCGCCTCTTTCCAACTCAGGCGTTGCAATTGCCATACGCCCAGCGAAACAAGCACGCCAAAGACTGCGAGCGCGCAAAGGCTCAGCAAAATCCAAGGAGCATGTCGAGATTGTTGGCTCACGATTCTAACCGACCTTGTTCAGCCTTGTTGCGATATTGAAGCGCGATCAAAAGCCCCTTCAGGGGGCGCAGCATTCCCATACAGATGAACAGCGCGAAAGGCAGCGTGACGAGAAGATGTACCCAGAACGGCGGCTCGAACGTGAACTCGACATAGAGGGCGAGGCCCAAAACCAAAAAGCCACCAATCAGCGTCACAAAGACGTCTGGACCATCACCCGTATCGGCAAAGTCAAAATCAAAGCCGCAGTTTTCGCAGCGTGGCGCCAACGTCAAAAAGCCATTGAACAGACGGCCATCGCCGCAGCGCGGGCAGCGGCCCAGCAGACCTGTGCGATAGGGTGATTGGGGAGCGTATTCGTAGTCCATCTTTGATCACCTAAATATGGCTGAACCGCCAAATAAAAAGGGGCGGCCAAAGCCGCCCCTTAAATTCAGTCTGTTGGGTCTAGTGCTCGGTAATAACCGTGCCCCATGAGGCCCAAACGTAGATGACGGAGAACAGGAACAACCAGACCACGTCCACGAAGTGCCAGTACCAAGCAGCAAACTCGAAGCCGAGGTGATGCTTAGGTGTGAAGTGACCATTGACCGAACGCAGCAAGCAGACAGCCAAGAAGATCGTGCCGATCAACACATGCGCGCCGTGGAAGCCGGTCGCCATGAAGAAGGTCGCGCCATAGATCGAGCCTTTGAAGGCGAACGGTGCATGAGCGTATTCGTAGACCTGCACGCCTGTGAACAAAGCGCCCAGCAAAATGGTCAGCAACAGGCCAGTCTTGAGGCCGTTGCGATCATTGTTGAGCAAAGCGTGATGTGCCCAAGTCACTGTCGTGCCAGATGTCAGCAGGATCAGCGTGTTGAACAATGGCAGATGCCAAGGGTCCAAAATGCTGACACCCTTTGGTGGCCAATGGCCGCCAGTGAATTCAACGCGGGCATATTGAATGGTTTCATTCGAGAACAGGCTGGCGTCAAAGAACGCCCAGAACCATGCCACGAAGAACATCACTTCTGAGGCGATGAACAAGATCATGCCATAGCGATGGCTGAGCTGAACAACGCGTGTGTGGTAACCGCCATGTTCTGCTTCGCGCACAACATCGGTCCACCAAGCTGCCATCGTGTAAAGCACGCCGATGATGCCAGTGCCCAGCACATAGCTGCCAAGCTTAAGGCCAGCGATGGGCATGCCCTTCATCCACATCACGAGGCCAACAGCCATCACGAACGCAGAGGCAGACCCCAACAGAGGCCATGGGCTCGGTTCGACGAGGTGGTAATCGTGGTTTGGTTTGCTATGGGCATCAGCCATGGCAGCATTCCCTTTTCATATGGACCGTTAAGGCCGTTTGACTCGTTTCGCGCCGCCGGTCAAGGCAGAGCATGGGTGATTATAGTTTCGGTTTGTCTTCAGCCGCCCGTGAGGCCACGGGTGCTGGGGCAAGCTTAGAGGCAAAAAATGTATAAGAGAGCGTCACGCCCTCGACGTTTTTCATGCTTTCTTCCTTCTCAAGCGCTGGATCTAGGAAGAAAACCACCGGCAATTCGGCGGTTTCGTTAGGTCCGAGCGTTTGCTCACTGAAGCAGAAGCAAGAAATCTTGTTGAAATAAGCG
This sequence comes from uncultured Hyphomicrobiales bacterium, assembly GCA_903897875.1. GTDB lineage: Bacteria > Pseudomonadota > Alphaproteobacteria > Rhizobiales > Beijerinckiaceae > Terripilifer. The sequence continues at coordinate 16,842 of CAIUDK010000239.1, read as the reverse complement.
CCCGCCTGATCTGGCGTCACATTATAGGCCGCAGTGGCCGTTGTGATGTGGTTCGATCTATTCGTCACTTTGTAGAATACGGTCGCCGTTTCACCCGTCCGCAACGTAATGGCGGCCTGTTCGGGCGAGAAGGTCCAAGGCAGGCCGGGGGCTACATTGGCATCCATCCGAACTGTCAAGCTGCGCTCACCGCGAAGATCACCCGCGCTGACTGCAGTCTGCGTGGTTCCACCATAGCCGGTCGCCTTGCAAAACATCTGGTAGAGCGGCACGGAGGCAAAGGATAAAGCGCCCATCAGAAAAACAACAACAGCCACCGACCACGCAATCCATGATTTGCGCTCTCTGCGGGCTGTCTGTTTGTCGAGGTCAGATGTCACTTGATCAGTCATCACATCACATGGGTGCAGTTACATGGGCGCAGTTACATGGGCGGACGTAGGATGCCCGGGCCGAGTTTGACGATGGTGACGGCGTAGAACAACGCCACCAACAGACCACACACCAAGCCAATGGCAATGTTGCGTGAGCGGCGGCTGCGCAGCTGCTCTGGTGTTAGTGTCACGCGATTTGAATCAGTCATAGTGTCTACCTCAATGCGCGAAATAGGACAGGACACGCGGCAGGCCATTCTCGACAACGAGCACAGCAAACAGCGCGAAAAGATACAAGATAGAGAAGAAAAACAACTGCATGGCAGCGCGGTCGCACATCTTCTTGTCCATGACGGCTTCATCATGCCGATAGACACGAATGGCGAGCGCCAACATGCCAAGTCCGGTGAGGGCCGCAACGCCACCATAAACGACGGAAGCAAAGCCCATAAGCCAAGGCAACATGCCAAACGGCACGAGAACCAAAGTGTAGAGCAAAATTTCAAGCCGCGTGCGGGCAGGGCCCTTCACATTGGGCAACATTGGCACGCCAGCGCGGCCATAATCACCGCTCTTGACCAGAGCGAGCGCCCAGAAATGCGGCGGCGTCCAGATGAAGATAATGCCAAACAGGACAATACTCGAAAGGCTGACCGATCCCGTTGCAGCTGCATAGGCAACCACGGGCGGGAAGGCACCTGCCGCGCCACCAATCACAATGTTTTGCGGCGTCCAGCGCTTGAGCCACATTGTGTAGATGACGGCGTAGAAAAAGATGGTGAAAGCCAAAAGGCCAGCGGCCAGAAGATTGGTCACAAGACCCAGAACAATCACCGAGCCGACCGACAAGGTCATGCCAAAGCCAAGTGATTCCTTGGCCGTGATTCGGCCCGAGGGGACGGGACGCAGACTGGTGCGCGCCATCACAGCATCAATGTCGGCGTCGTACCACATATTGAGCGCGCCAGACGCGCCAGCGCCAACGGCAATGGCGAGCAGGGCTGCAAAGCCAATGACGGGATGGATCGGATTGGGTGCCATCAACATGCCAGCGAGCGCTGTGAACACGACCAGCGACATCACGCGTGGTTTGAGCAGCGCGAAATAGTCCTTGGGCTCAGCAATCGACATGTCAGGTGCCGAAGACACGCCTGAAGACACGCCCGAAGCAAATCCTACATTCTGTTCGTTCGTGAAGCTCATGCGTCAGCCTATGACCTACGCGGGAACCGAGATGCGGCTCCAAACTGGGGAGTGTTTTCGAGGAAGGCCCTCTGCGAAACAGCGCATACGCTGCTTGGAAGAAGACTTCAGAAATAAGTCCTGAGGAAGAATTTCTGGCGGCCCCAAATGGAGCCGCCAGAAAATTGCGATTAGTGATCTGAACCCGTGATGCGGGGCAGAGTCTCAAACTGATGGAACGGAGGAGGCGAAGGCAGCGTCCATTCCAGAGTTGTGGCGCCCGGACCCCATGGATTGTCACCTGCGATGCGCTTCTTGGAGAAGGCTTCGTAGATTGTGTAGAGGAACACGAGAACGCTGAAGGCTGAGATATACGAGCCAACTGACGACCAGAGGTTCCAAAGTGCATAGGCATCTGGATAGTCGATGTAGCGGCGCGGCATGCCTGCAAGACCCAAGAAGTGCTGCGGGAAGAAGGTCAGGTTTACACCGATGAACATCAACCAGAAGTGCGTCTTTCCAAGGAACTCATTGTACATGTAGCCCGACATCTTCGGGAACCAGTAGTAGAAGCCCGTGAAGATTGCGAACACGGCACCCAGAGACATCGTGTAGTGGAAATGCGCCACCACATAATAGGTCTCATGCAGCGCACGATCCACGCCAGCGTTGGCCAGAACCACGCCAGTCACGCCACCCACTGTGAACAGGAAGATGAAGCCGATCGCCCAGACCATTGGTGTGCGGAAGGAAATCGATCCACCCCACATCGTTGCAATCCAAGAGAAGATCTTCACGCCGGTTGGCACTGCAATCACCATCGTCGCGAAGACGAAGTAGCGCTGCGTGTTGAGCGAAAGACCCACTGTGTACATGTGATGCGCCCACACCACGAAGCCAACGACGCCAATCGCGACCATGGCGTAAGCCATGCCCAGATAGCCGAACACTGGCTTGCGTGAGAAAGTCGAAACCACATGGCTCACAAGACCAAAGCCCGGCAAGATGAGGATGTAGACTTCAGGGTGACCAAAGAACCAGAACAGATGCTGGAACAAGATCGGATCGCCACCACCTGCTGGATCGAAGAAGGTTGTGCCGAAGTTACGATCTGTCAGCAACATCGTGATCGCACCAGCCAGAACTGGCAGGGAGAGAACGAGCAAGAAGGCTGTGATCAACACTGACCAAGCAAACAACGGCATCTTGTGCAGTGTCATGCCGGGTGCGCGCATGTTGAAGATCGTGGTGATGAAGTTAATCGCACCAAGGATGGATGAAGCACCAGCAATATGCAGGGCCAAGATGATGAAATCCATCGCAGGGCCAGGATGTCCGGTGTTTGACGAGAGTGGTGGGTACATAACCCAGCCGCCGCCAAAGCCCTTCATGCCAGGTGCGCCTTCAACAAAGCTCGAAATGATCAGCAAGCCGATAGCGGCTGGCAGCAACCAGAACGAAATGTTGTTCATGCGTGGGAACGCCATATCTGGCGCACCAATCATGATCGGCACAAACCAATTGCCAAAGCCGCCGATCAGGGCAGGCATCACCATGAAGAAGATCATGATCACGCCGTGGGCCGTGATGAAGACGTTATAGGCATTCTTGGCGGCATCGATTGAGCCGTCGCCGTTTAGGAAGTGCGAAATGGCTGGAAAGATTCCAATGCCCGGATGGGCCAATTCCATACGCATAGCCACCGACAGAGCAGCGCCCAAAATACCTGCGAAGATCGCAAAGAAAATGTAGAGCGTGCCGATGTCTTTGTGGTTGGTCGAGAACAAATAACGACGCCATCCGGTAGGGAGGGCGTGTTCTTCGTGGTGGTGTTCAGTGGTCGTCGTAGCCATCTTAATGACCTCGATTAGCTTATTTCAAACGGGATTATTGACGCGCAGCGGACGTTGCATCGGCGAAAGTCAGCGCATCGGTTGAATTGCTGGCGTATTTCTTCTTCGCTTCAAGCAGCCAAGCCTGGTATTTCTCCGGGCTCACAACGCGGAAAGCGATGGGCATATAGGCGTGGTCTTTGCCGCAAAGCTTCGAGCACTGGCCGTAATACATGCCTTCACGCTCAGCCTTGAACCAAACTTCATTCAGACGGCCGGGCACTGCGTCCATACGCACGCCAAGAGATTGAATGACAAAAGAATGGATCACGTCGGCGGCTGTGATTTGAAGACGCACAACCTTGCCCATTGGAACGACGGCTTCGTTGTCCACTGAGAGAAGACGCAGATCGCCCTTAGCAAGGTTGATCTCGTTCTCTGGCTTCATCAGCGAGTCGAAGCTGAAATCGCCACCGTCCTTTGGATATTCATAGGACCAATACCATTGCTTGCCTGTCACCTTCACGGTGATGTCAGCTGTTGGCAAAGCAATCTGATGGGTCAGCAGGCGGAATGATGGAATAGCCATCACGACCAGAATGAGAACTGGCACCAAGGTCCATGCAACTTCCAAGATCGTGGAATGTGTTGTGCGTGATGGATTTGGGTTAGCCTTCGCACTGAAGCGCACGCACACGTAAATGAGCAAGGCCAGAACGAAGAGTGTGATCACCGTGATGATTGGCATCAAGATGGCGTCGTGGAAGAAGTGAATCTCCTCAGCGACTGGCGAAGCAGCCTGCTGGAAGCCCAGTTGGCCTGGTTCTGCGTAGCCCACAGTGGCCGCAATCGCAGCCGATGAGAAACCTGCCAGTGTCAGTGCACCGGCCGCAAGAACGATTTGGCGCGAAATCGCCCCGATCTTGTTTAGTCCCATGAACGTCATCGCTCCCGCTCGCCGGGCCATGCCCGGAGTTCAAAAATGGGCGATCCAAAGAAAGGACCGCGACCCCTACGCTTTATAACTAGGGCGTCTTAAGCGCTAGTCAAAACCACAAACAGGCTTTCAGTGCAATAAGCTCAAATTATAAGGGGCGCATCAGAGTGGGAAAACATGCCTGTTTAGGGCTTTTGAGGCGCTTTGACGTTGGGTCGCCAGCCCCAGCTGCTCCAAGTCGCCCCCAGCTGGCCCCTGGTTTACCCTGTGTCTTGACACGCTGAGACCATTTGTTACGCACCTAGTGCTGGAAACATTGGATGTTTCCCGTCGTGATTCGCTTGCGCGCCATATTCTGTCCGGTTTGCTGGGCTAGGCGCTTTTGTTGGGCGCTTGGTGAGTAATTGCTGGGCCCCAAAAGACACCAAGTCCGGCCAAATGGGGCCGAGTGGGAGATTACATGCCGCACCAACAGCTGATTCTGCGCCTCTCGCAGCGCATTTTATGGGCGCTCGGCGTATGTGCGCTGGCCTTTGTTGTGGCCAATGTCCAACCCGCTAGCGCTCAGGGCGTGGTCAAATCCAAGCATGGCGATTGGGAAATGCGCTGCGAAACGCCGCCGGGTGCAGCCCGCGAGCAATGCGCTCTCATTCAATCCGTGGCTGCCGAAGACAAGCCAAATGTCAGCCTCGTGGTCATTGTTCTCAAGACGGCCGATGGAAAATCCCGCCTTTTGCGCGTTGTTGCCCCGCTAGGCGTTCTGCTTCCTGCCGGTTTGGGCCTGAAAGTGGACCAAACCGACGTTGGCCGCGCTGGCTTCGTGCGCTGCATGCCGTCGGGCTGTGTGGCCGAAGTGGTGATGGACGACAAATTGATCGAGCAGCTTGGCGGTGGCAAGGGCGCGACCTTCATCATCTTTAATACGCCTGAAGAGGGCATTGGCATTCCCCTCGTGCTAACCGGCTTCAAAGAAGGCTATGCCAAGCTTCCTTGATATGTATCCTTATCCCAAGGTCGAGTGTGTTGCTGCTGGTGCGATTTTCTTGCGTCTAGTGCGATTTTCTTGCGTCTAGTGCGATTTGCTTGCGTCTAGTGCGATTTGCTTGCGTCTAGTGCGATTTGCTTGCGTCTAGTGCGATTTTCTTGCGTCTAGTGTAAGAGAGCTTAGCTTATAAGCTCCCCGGTGAGGCCAACAGACACCGACGGACTGAAAGAGGCGGGGGATCATCATGGAATATGGAATTGGGCCTGTTTTGCTAAAGCGTGCTTGGCGTGCGTCACGTTTCATTCCCGTCCTTGCCTTATCAACTGCGCTGGCTGCCTGCTCAGGCGGCACCGGCTCCACGATCAATGGATCGACGTTTGGCAATTTGCTGGCTTTCAATTCTTTGAAAGCGCCGCCGTTGCCAGCGACCGCCGCCAAAGCCGAAATTGATGTCGATTGCCCCGAAGTCACGATTTTGGAGGGGGCGGCCGCTTTGCGCACCTTCGCAGGGGCTGATCAGAGCAATGCAAATCTGCGCCATCAGTTTTCCATGGGCGAATTGGCCCGCGAATGTCGCGTTGAAAACAATCAGCTGAAGATCAAAGTCGGCGTGTCAGGCTATGTCTTGGCTGGCCCAGCTGGTAGCGCTGGCAGCTTCACAGTGCCGGTGCGCATTGCTGTGCGCCGCGATGTCGACCAGAAGATTTTGGTGTCTGAGCTTTATCGCGCCCCAGCAGCCTTGCAGGCCAATGAATCGCAAACGACCTTCATCGTCGTGTCCGAGCCCTTGAGCGTGCCCTTCACGCGTAGAGATTCGGACGAGGAATATTCGATCATCGTGGGCTTCGATCAGGCCGGCGGCGCTGTTAAGCCTGCCAAGCCGACACCGCGCAAGCAGCGCTGATCGCGCAGACTATCTATCCACAGACGGTTGAAGCTGGCGCGTTGACTCTTCATGCGCCAGCGCTACATCTGAAGTGTCAGTTAAAGATCCTCCGCGGAAGAGTTCGACGAACTTCTATGTCGACGCCGAAGGCGCAACCGCCCCGGAAACGCTCAGGCCCACGGACCGCGTGAGGGATGACACTCTGGAAAGCGAGGATCGCTCTGATCCTCCACCGAAGGGCGTAACTGCGTCTATGCTTGGACGCGGGAAATCTCTCAGGTCACGGGACAGAGGGGGCGCATGAAACATCACCAGCGAAAGTTGGGGGTGTCGAAGATGCGACTCTAACTCTCGGTGAACCATGTCTAACGCTCACGATCATGCCGATTCTTCGCCGCTGTTGCGCACGCCCCTTCATGCGCTGCATGTTGAGCTTGGCGCACGCATGGTGCCCTTCGGTGGCTATGACATGCCGGTGCAATATCCCAAGGGGATCATTGCTGAACATCTTCACACACGTGCGGCCGCTGGCCTGTTTGATGTGTCCCATATGGGGCAGGCGATTTTGGCTGGTCCCAATGTGGCCGCGCAATTGGAGCGCCTCGTGCCCGGCGAGCTGCGTGATCTTGCTGAACACCGCACGCGCTATACGCAATTGCTCGATGACAACGGCAACATTCTCGACGATCTAATGGTGACGCGTCTGCCGCCCGTGAAGCCCGGCATTGAGCGTTTCTTTCTGGTTGTAAATGCTGGCACTAAGACTGCCGATTTTGCTCATATCGCTGCACGCCTGCCAGAGTTGGAATTGATGCCGCTGGCAGATCGCGCTTTGCTGGCCTTGCAAGGTCCGCAGGCTGTGAGCGTGATGGCGCGCCTGTTCCCCGGCATTGAGCAGATGAAGTTCATGAGCTTTGGTGCCGCTGATTCAAAAGGCGGCCCGATCTTCATCACACGCTCTGGCTATACGGGTGAAGATGGTTTTGAAATCTCCGTGCAAGACAGCGCTGCAGCTGCCTTTGCGCGTTTGTTGCTGGATCAGCCAGAAGTGCAGCCCATCGGTCTTGGTGCGCGTGACTCGCTGCGCTTAGAAGCGGGCCTGTGCCTTTACGGTCACGATATCGACACAACAACAACGCCGATTGAAGCGGGTTTGCTTTGGTCCATCTCCAAGCGCCGTCGCATTGAAGGTGGCTTTCCCGGTGACGAACGCGTGCGTTTGCAAATTGAAAATGGCCCACCGCGCAAGCGCATTGGCCTTTTGCCAGAAGGGCGCGCTGTAGCGCGTGAAGGCGCAGACATCACCACGCCAGAAGGGCGCATTGTGGGGCGCGTGACATCTGGTGGTTTTTCGCCATCCTTGGGTCGCCCCATTGCGATGGGCTATGTCGAGCAAGACTTTGCAAAGCCCGGCACACCGCTCGCACTCACTGTGCGCAATCAGCACATTCCGGCGATCGTCACACCGATGCCATTCGTTCCAACTAATTTCTATCGCGGTTAATCGCACAGCTCAGGGGCAGTCATGTCAAACATTCGCTACACAAAAGATCACGAATATATTCGCCTTGATGGCGATGTCGGCACAGTGGGCATTACCGATTATGCGCAGCATCAATTGGGCGATGTTGTCTTCGTCGAATTGCCCAGCGTTGGCGATGCGATTGTGGCCGGCAAGCAAGCGGCTGTCGTTGAAAGCGTGAAAGCTGCCAGCGAAGTTTATGCGCCAGTGTCAGGCGAAATTGTCGAAGTGAATTCTGCGATTGAAGCCGAGCCCGCTGTGGTCAACGAAGATCCTGTTGGCAAGGGCTGGTTTGTGAAACTCAAAATCACAAATCCCGATGAGTTTGCAAAACTCATGGATGAAGATGCCTACAAGGCTTTTGTCGCTTCCATGAGCTAAATTTAAGCGCTGAGTTCAACTCAGCGCCGCAGGACATGCGTTACATTTCTATGGGGAACCTATGCGTTATTTGCCTCTGACTGATGAAGATCGTGAGTTGATGCTGGATCGCATCGAAGTCGCGCATGTTGATGAGCTGTTTGCCGATGTGCCAGCCGACAAGTTGCTCAAAGCGCCGCTCGATTTGCCGCGACATAAGGGCGAGTTGGAGGTTGAGCGCATGCTCTCGCGCATCGCGGCCAAAAACATGACGGCGTCAACGGTGCCGTTCTTTGTGGGTGCGGGCGCTTATAAGCATCACGTACCTGCCAGCGTCGATCATCTGATTCAGCGCTCAGAATTTCTGACAAGCTACACGCCCTATCAGCCAGAAATTGCGCAAGGCACGTTGCATTATTTGTTCGAGTTCCAAACGCAGGTCGCCATGCTCACCGGCATGGATGTCGCCAATGCGTCGATGTATGACGGCTCGACGGGTTGCGCGGAAGCCGTGCTCATGGCGCATCGCATCACACGTCGCAACAAGGCTGTGTTGTCGGGTGGTCTGCATCCCCATTACGCTGAAGTTGTGCGCACAAGCTCGCATCTGGCTGGCGATCACGTCGTCACCATGAGCCCAGATATCAGCGCCACCGAAGATCTCTTGGCGCAGATTGATGACAGCGTGTCCTGCGTTGTCGTCCAAACGCCAGACGTATTTGGCAATTTGCGTGATCTTACCGCCATCGCCGACAAATGCCACAAGCATAAGGCGCTGCTGATTGCAGTGTTTACCGAAGCGATGTCGCTTGGTCTTGTGACGCCTCCCGGTGAAATGGGCGCAGACATTGTGGTGGGCGAGGGCCAATCGATTGGCAATTCGCTGAACTTTGGCGGGCCATATGTGGGCCTGTTTGCTACGCGCCAAGCCTATGTGCGCCAGATGCCGGGGCGGTTGTGTGGTGAGACGGTGGATGCCGATGGTCGCACGGGTTATGTGCTGACGCTCTCGACACGTGAGCAACATATTCGCCGCGAGAAGGCGACCTCTAACATCTGCACCAATTCGGGCCTGTGTTGTTTGGCGTTTTCAATCCATCTCACTTTGTTAGGCAATAAGGGCCTGACACAAGTGGCGCGGATCAATCACGCCAATGCAGTCCTGCTGGCGGATATGCTCGCACCCATCGCGGGTGTAGATGTGTTGAACGAAACCTTCTTCAACGAATTCACCATTCGCGTGCGCGGCAAAGCTGCTGATGTGGTTGAAGCCATGGCGCAGCGTGGCGTGTTGGCCGGTGTGCCCATGTCGCGGTTGCTGCCTGATGCTGGGCTGGATGATCTGATCATCGTTGCCAATAGCGAAGTGAACACTGATGACGATCGGCGCGCCTTTGTGGATGCGCTGCGCCAATCCCTTTCGAATTGAGGACGAGAACATGCTGAACAAGCAAGGTCGCCCAACGACCCCAGCCGCAGCTCACGTTGAGCACCGCGAGACATTCACCAGCAATCGCGCGCTGCAATTGGAAGAGGCGTTGATTTTCGATGTCGGCCGCGAAGATGTGTGCGGCGTTGATTTCGACGAGCCAGCCCCGTTCAAGGCGCGCTTGGGCGCACATGCGCGCAAGGCCAGCACGGGTCTGCCCGGCCTGTCCGAGCCAGAAGCTGTGCGCCATTATGTACGCCTGAGCCAGAAAAACTATTCCATCGACTCCGGCCTTTATCCGCTGGGCTCGTGCACGATGAAGCACAATCCGCGCCTCAACGAGCGCATGGCGCGCCTGCCGGGCTTTTCTGATGTGCATCCCTTGCAGCCTGTCTCCACTGTGCCGGGTGCTTTGGAATTGATGCAGGATTTGTCGCATTGGCTCATCACGCTAACGGGCATGGAAGCTGTGGCTCTGTCGCCTAAGGCTGGCGCGCATGGCGAAATGTGCGGCATGATGACCATTCGCGCCGCCATTGAAGCGCGCGGCGAAAGCGCCACGCGTCGCGTTGTGCTGGTGCCTGACAGTGCGCATGGCACCAATCCAGCCACTGCTGCGGCGATGGGCTTTGAAGTGCGCTCCGTGCCTGCTGGCGCTGATGGTATTGTGCATGTGGATGCTGTGAAGGCTTTGCTGGGACCAGAGGTCGCAGCGATCATGCTCACCAATCCCAACACCTGTGGACTGTTTGAAAAGCAGATCGTGGAAATCGCTGATGCGATCCATGCTGCTGGTGGATATTTCTATTGCGACGGCGCGAACTTCAACGCGATTGTTGGCAAAGTACGCCCCGGCGATTTGGGCGTTGATGCCATGCATATCAATCTGCACAAGACCTTCTCGACGCCACATGGTGGCGGCGGTCCGGGCTCTGGTCCAGTTGTGTTGTCCAAGCGCTTGGCGCCATTTGCGCCAGTGCCATTCTTGAAGCGCGACGACAAGACCATCACGCTTGTTGAACACGCCAAGGGCACACAGGCTGCTGGTCGCATCACTGCCTTCCACGGCCAGATGGGCATGTTCGTGCGCGCTCTGTCCTACATTCTGTCGCATGGGTCGGATGGTTTGCAGCAGTCGTCGCAAGACGCCGTGCTCAATGCCAATTATGTGCGCGCCTGTATGGCTGATTTGATGTCGCTGCCGTTTGGCAATCGACCTTGCATGCATGAGGCTTTGTTCGATGATGCGTGGTTGAAGGACACCGGTGTCACCACGCTCGATTTTGCCAAAGCGATGATCGACGAGGGCTATCACCCTATGACGATCTACTTCCCGCTTGTCGTGCATGGCGCGATGTTGATCGAGCCCACGGAATCGGAATCCAAAGCAGCGCTCGATCTGTTCATAATGACCTTGCGCGATCTGGCCTTCTCAGTGAAGCGCGGCGAGACGGAACGCTTTGTGGGCGCGCCTCACTTTGCCCCACGCGCGCGTTTGGACGAAACCCGCGCAGCGCGCCAGCCTGTCTTGCGCTGGACACCCCGCAAGCCAGTGTTGGCTGAAGCGGCCGAGTAAGGATCGAAGGCACACAACAAAAAACCCCGAGGCGCGAGCCCCGGGGTTTTTTTGTTCAACGATGGTTTGAAGCTTAGCTAGCCAAACGCTTCACGTCGCCAATGCCCTGCGACACGAGGTCAGCACCAAAGCCGTCAGCAACCTGCTTGCGCAAGATGATCTCAGCAGCCTTCACAGCCGCGTCAGCAGCTGCAGCGCGCACATCAGCAGTGGCTTGCGCCTCAGCCTGAACGATCTTTTCTTCGGCCTGCTTGGTGCGACGTGCGATGTAATCTGCCAAACGTGTGGCAGCTTCCTTCGCAATCAGATCCGCATCCGTCTTTGCCTGTGCAACGATGGCTGCAGCTTCTTGCTCTGCCTCAGTCGCACGATGACGATAAGAGGTGAGGACGGCCTCTGCCTCTTCGCGCAAACGACGTGCCTGTGTCAGTTCAACTTCGATTTTGCCGATGTGGCCGTCGAGAGCGGAAGCGATCTTCTTGTGCACGCCAGCCGATGCCATCATGACCACGAAGATCACAAAGCCGAGGGCGACGTAGAATTCTGCATCAAATTGCATGTTCATATCTCCAATCAGCCCTGCCGCGCAGCCGAAACGGCCTTCGCAACGCTGTCGTCATCTGGTGATTTGCCGGTCAGCTGCTTCACGATGGCCGATGCTGCACCGCGTGCGATGTCTTCCACATTGGCCATGGCTGAATCACGGATGCCCGCGATCTGCTTTTCAGCAGCAACCAATTTGGCATTCAACTCAGCTTCCAACGCGCGACGCTTGGCGTCGCTCTCGATGGTCATCTGGTTTTGGGTGTTTTGCGTCAATGTTTGCGCATGGGCCTTACCATCCGACAACACCTGCTCATAAACGCGGCCAGCTTCGGCAGCCTGCGTTTGAATGTGCTTAGCCGAGTCGAGCTCGGAAGAAATCTTGGTTGAGCGGGCATCCAAAATGCCAGCTACGCGCGGCAGCGCGATCTTCGACATCAGCAGATAGAGCGCACCAAAGGTCAGCGCGAGCCAAACCAGCTGTGGAGCGAAGTTGTTCGCGTCGAACGGAGGAAACACATCTGCGTGTCCTGCTGCGCCGGGAACCTGTGTGCCAGTTGTATGGCCCGAGTTGTCATTCGCCATCGTTCAAATCCGTCTGTGCTCTAAAAGAAGCAGCCCGCGTTTGGCGCGGGCTGCATGTGAATTACTTCACGAAGAGAAGGATAAGCGCTACGAGAAACGCGAAAATCCCAAGGCCTTCTGCAAGTGCGGCGCCGATGAAGGCACGGCCGAACTGGCTGTCAGCTGCTGACGGATTGCGCAATGCGCCGGAAAGAAAGTTACCAAAAATGGTGCCTACGCCGATAGCGGCTGCGCCCATTCCGATAGCGGCGAGACCTGCGCCGATCCATTTTGCTGCAACGGGATCCATATTAACTCCTTCAGTGTGTGATTTGGGTCAACTAGCTGTTGTTGATATTTTATTAGTGGCCCGGGTGAATTGCGTCATTCAGATAGACGCAAGTGAGGATCGCAAACACATAGGCTTGCAGAACTGCGACAAGAAGCTCGAAGGCGGTGAGCAGCACAATGGCTGCCATCGGCAAAGGAGCAAGGAAAGCGGCAAAACCGCCTGCGCCCAACATCAAAGCCACAAAACCACCAAACACCTTCAAGGTGATGTGGCCTGCGAGCATGTTAGCAAACAGACGAACGCTGAGTGAAACAGGGCGTGAGATGAACGAAATGATTTCGATCAACACGATGAAAGGCATCAGCAGAGCTGGCACGCCTGATGGCACAAACAGATGCAGGAAGTGCGCGCCGTTACGAACCACGCCATACACAATCACCGTGCCAATGACGATGGCAGCAAAAGCGAAAGTGACGATGATCTGGCTGGTAACAGTGAAGGTGTAAGGCACAAGGCCCAGCATGTTCGAGAACAGAACAAACATGAACAGCGAGAAGACGAGCGGGAAGAAGCGCATGCCTTCGTGGCCGATTGATCCGCGCACAGTCCCTGCGACGAATTCATAAGCCATTTCGGCGGCAGCCTGCATGCGGGATGGCACGAGTGAGCGCTGCGATGTGCCAGCCAGCATCAAAAGCGACACCAGAGCCGTGACGACAATCATGAACACAGATGCGTTGGTGAATGAAGCATCCACGCCACCGACGTTGAAATGCGCCAGACGCTCAATGTTAAATTGATGGATCGGATCGATTGCTTGTTCCTGAGCCGCCACGTCTAACCTCGACATCTATGGGCATCGCGCCCGTGAAATCATCAGACGCATCAGCGTCCGTTATGAAAAGCGTCTTGCGACGCTCGAATTTCCTAAGCGCTGAGATCAGCGCGTCGTTGTTTTAGCGGCAAGCTGGTAGACGTTCCACATGCCCGCCGCAGTTCCCAACGTTAGGAACACGATGAGCCCGAAGGGCGTCGTATCCAGCCACACATCACATTGCCACCCAATCAGGGCGCCTACGATGATGCCGGCCACAAACTCTGACAGAACGCGAAAGCCAAGGCTCATCGCTTGTCCTGTACTCTGCACATGAGCCTCGTCCTCACCCTCGGCCTCACCACGCGCGATTTTTCGCTGCGTGGCGATCTCGGAAGTGAGCTTCTCCAGCCTTTTGTGCAGTTCCTGAGCATTTTCGTCTTCGGGCTTCATCCACAACTCCCGCCGTTACGGAATAGAGCTGCCTAAAATAGGCCGCGTCCGTGGAGACACCAGAACCCTCGAAAGATCAGAATCTTTGAAAGACCAGGAAGCTTAAGGGGTAGCAGGCCCCACTAAACCAGCAAAACGCCTGCGCGAGTCGCCGGAAAACGTGGATTCTTTCCCCGTAAAGCCGCGCAAACCATATTGAGCGGGCTAAAGCGTGTCAAGGATGCGTCAATATAGGATAAGCTATTGATAGGTATAGATATTTGATCTTTTCAGGACAAAGGTATGAGCGCCACGCCTGCTTTTTTTTCTTAAGTTGAAAAACAACCGCCAAAACAGCGCCCTTTTAGATCACCCAATCGTCGCCTTTGGTCAGTTGGGCGGTCAAATCGGCCTTGATGGCCTGCGCCAACTCGGCCAAAGCCAAGGAGCCGCGCAATCTGGGGCGCGGTCGGTCGATGAGGCGAGTCGATTTGACCTCGCCGGGCTTTCCGCCCAGCGCCACGACCCGATCAGCCAAATACACGGCCTCATCAATGTCGTGGGTGACGAACAGGATGGTCTTGCCCGTGGCGCTCCAAATGCGCACCAGCTCGTCTTGTAGGTTTTCGCGGGTGGTGACGTCGAGCGCGCTGAAGGGCTCGTCCATGAGCAGAATGGCGGGCTCAACTGCCAAGGCGCGGGCAAGGGCCACGCGTTGGCGCTGCCCACCCGACAATTGATGTGGCCAGCGGTTGGCCATATCGCCAAGCCCGACCAGATTGAGTGCCTTTTGGGCGCGCTGTTTACGCTCCAACGGGTCGGCGGCTGTCTTTTCCAGCCCGAAGGCCACATTGGCCAAAACCCGGCGCCACGGCAGTAGGCGCGCATCTTGAAACACGAAGGCAAGCTGGCGCTCCGCTTTGGGATCATTGCCAAAGGTCACTTGGCCCGAGGTTGGCTTGGCCAGCCCCATCAGCACGCGCAACAAGGTCGATTTGCCAACACCCGATGAGCCCACGATGGCAACAAATTCACCACGGCCCACATCCAGATCGAGATTGCGCAGCACATCCGTGCGCTGTCCGCCCTGTTCGAACGAGAGGGCCAGTCCGCGAATTTGGATGATGGGAGTGTTGGTTGCAGTGCTCACAGGTCCGGCGCTCACATTCATGGCTTCCACCGCAGTAGACGTGATTGCAGCGACATAAAGCCAACATCCATCACGCCATAGAGAAACGCCATGGTCAGCATGTAGACAACCACAAGATCAGTCGCCAACAGGCTGGACGCTTGCATCATGCGGCTGCCCAAACCACTCACGCCTGACAGTTCAGCAGCTACAACCGCCATCCATGCTTGGCCCAAGGCTGTGCGTAGACCAATCAAAATTCCCGGCGTTGCCGCAGGCAACAAAACCTTGGTGAGCCGCTCGCGCCCAGAGCGAAAACCAAACGCATCGGCGACTTCAATCAGATCGCGATCGACACTGCGGATAGCACCATGGGCTGCAAAAAACACAATCCAAAACACGCCGATAGAGATGATGAAAACAGCAGCAGTTTGGTCAACACCAAACCAGATGATGGCAAACGGTGCCCATGCCAAATTTGGAATTGGGCGCAGCAAGCGCACCAGCCATGCCAGCAGATATTCAATCTGCAAATACATGCCCGTCACCACGCCAAGAATAGCACCAAGCCCTGCGCCCCAGACAAATCCAATCACATAATGATTGAGGCTCAGCCACACCATGTCGATCCACATGCCACTGCGAAACTCGCGCAAGAAGGCAGCGGGTATAACCGAGGGCGGCGGCAATAGAGTTGCCGAGATCAGACCCAGATGCGGCACCGCTTCCCACAAGAGCAGGAACGCGGCCAGACCAATGGCTGCCAGAAGGGTGGGAGATTTTGGCAAGTACAACTCGCTTAAAAAAACTGGGGCTCAATAGCCCCAGTTGTAAAAGGATGACGTGACTATTTAGTGCCAATTGCCTTCAAGTAAAAGGACGGATCGAAGAGGCCATCAAGCGGCACGTCCTTATCAAGCGTGCCAATCGACACTTGGAAGGCTTGCATCTTTGCGGTTGCATCAACAATCACGCGCGGATCGGCGGTGAATTTTGAGGCTGGCGAACCCAGTGCTTTCACAATCGTGTCCGCATCAATAATGCCTTTGCCGAGAGCTGCCTCAATGGCAGGTGCGGCGCGCTTAGGATCGGATTTGATCAGCGCATCAGCCTTCACGAGAGCTGCGACGAGCTTTTGAACAGCCTCAGGATTTTTGGCGAGAAACGCACCGGAGACAGCCACCACAGTGCCGGGCTGTGCGGGGAACATTTCGCCACCCAAAGCCACGACCTTGATGGCCGGATTGCGTTGCTGAACGATGGTGTCGGTGGGCTCACGAATGGTCGCGCCATCAACGGCGCCAGACAGCAAGGCTTGCTGCGTGGCATCAATGCCCATCGGTACGATCTCGTAATCATCCTTGGCGATATTGGTGACCTGCGTCAGCCAATGAACCAGAGTTGTGTGGGGCACGGAGCCCGGAGGCTGGGTCGCAATGCGCGCGGCCTTGCCGTTGGCTTCTTTGAATTTCTTGAACGCTTCGGCAGCCTTCACGCCGGGCGCAAAGAAGGGGGCGAGCTTAGGGCCAGCAGCGACGGTCATTTCTTCCACCGCAGTGGCGGCCACAACGCGCACATCAATGCCCTTGGAGCGAGCCACACCCAACGGAGCGACGCCTGCGACATAGACGTCGAGCGTGCCCGACGCCAAAGCCTGAATCATGAGGGGGCCGGACTCAAAAGTGGTGAACTTCAAATCCAAACCGGCGTCTTTGGCCCAGCCTTCTTTATCAACCACAAGAATGGGCGACACGCCCAGCACGGGAATGATGCCCACGCGGGTTGGGGCATTTTGAGCAGAAGCGGGTAGCGAGCCAAGCATAGCGACCAGAACGGGGGCGAGAAAACGAGCAAAGCGCATGATGTGGACTCCAATCAATCTGGCTTGACCCTATCTGAGAATGGAGCATTGCGCAAATTATCTTGTGAAATAACTTATACTACAAACTCATATTGTATTTATAACCGAAGTTGTCATCCCGGAC
>CAIUDK010000238.1 GCA_903897875.1 uncultured Hyphomicrobiales bacterium | reverse complement strand
TTGGTCAACAATGCGGGCATCACGCGCGATGGTTTTTTCCACAAAATGTCAGTGGAACAATGGACCGCTGTCATTAACACGAATTTGAATTCGCTGTTTAATATGACGCGCCCGGTGATTGAAGGCATGCGCAACCGTAATTTTGGTCGCATCATTTGCATCTCCTCCATCAATGGCCAAAAGGGTCAGGCTGGACAGGCAAATTATTCGGCCGCGAAGGCTGGCGAAATTGGTTTCGTAAAAGCCATCGCACAGGAAAACGCCAACAAGGGTGTTACCGTAAATGCGATCTGCCCCGGCTATATCGGCACTGAAATGGTTCGCGCCATTGCACCAGACGTTTTGGAAAAGCGGATCATTCCGCAAATTCCAGTAGGACGTCTTGGTGAGCCTGAAGAGATTGCACGCGCTGTGCTCTTTTTAGCAGCAGATGATGCGGGTTTCATCACTGGCTCCACACTAACGGCCAATGGCGGTCAATATATGGCCTAAAGTCTGATAAATTCTTGAAAAGTTACGTGCTTTCAAGAACTCCCTGACAATGATCATCGGCCGGCATTCACCGGCCGATTTTTTTTGGGAGTATTCTTTGGGACCGCGACGCATCTGGGCATTACGCGCCGGCAGAGCCGGCCAGGCCGACGATATTTTTATTCAACGCAAGCAATTGGCGATTAGCTTTTCTGAAGTCGGCGGCGATGCAAGCAAATTACCGCCCTCACGTGGCGCATTTAAAGAAGCCTTTGGTCGAGCAGCCAATCAACCGCGTCCAGGATCCATTCCGATTCAAGCCGGACAGCTCTATCGATTTGTGCATGACATGCGGATCGGTGATTGCGTCATATATCCGCGCAAAATTGATCGCACTTTATTGTGGGGTGAGATCGCGGGGCCTTATGTCTTCGACAATGAAGGCTCAACAGAATTCACCCATCGGCGCAGCGTTGTTTGGCACTCCAAACTCAGCCGTGATGATTTCTCGCAAGGCGCTCTCTATGAGCTGGGCTCAACGCTGACTTTGTTCGAGGTCAAATCCTTTGCTGCAGAATTCTTTCGCCGCTTTGAAGGCAAGCCATCCAAAGGCGACAGCGGGGCACAGGACGAGGAAGCCGATGCAGGTGCAGTCCTCGACGTGTCTGAGACGACGCGCGACTTCATCGCCCGCAGGATCAAGACGGATCTGAAGGGCTATCCCTTCGAGCCCTTCATTGCTGACCTGTTTCGCGCCATGGGCTACCGCGCTCATGCAACTCGCAATATGCGTGACGATGGCATTGATGTGATCGCCCATCGTGATGAACTGGGGATCGAACCGCCCATTCTCAAAATTCAGGTGAAGGTGCAGGAGTCCAATATTAGCGCCGATGTCGTCAAAGCCTTCTACGCTATGGTTCAAGAGCGCGATGTCGGCATATTCGTGACCACTGGCGGCTTTACGGCCCCAGCCACCGACTTTGCGCGCACGAAAGGCAACTTCAAGCTCATGGGCGGCGTGGAGCTCGTGGACTTGATTGAGCGCCATTATGACCGGCTGGACGCCAAACACCGCCAGCTCATCCCGCTACGCCGCGTCTTGGTGCCTGACGAGGGTGTCGAAGACTAAGCCTTCGTGGCTCGTGACAACAAAAAAGGCCGGCTCAAAGCCGACCTTTTTCAAATAGCCTACCAAAGCTCGCTAGCCTTCACCCAAAGGTGAGGCTCAAGACTTACTCAGCGTCTTTGTTCTTCACGATGAGAACCTGACGCCCGCGATACATGCCGGTCTTCAGATCAACATGATGCGGACGGCGCAATTCGCCAGAATCCTTGTCTTCCACATAGGTGGGAGCCTTAAGCGCATCAGCCGAACGGCGGAAGCCACGCTTCATCGGGGAGGTTTTACGTCTCGGAACTGCCATGGTCTTCTCCGGTCAGGGCCGCAACTTGCTACTCCGGAGAGAGGCGGCGGCGAAATTCGAAGTGCGGTGATTATACTGAAAGCGGCACAATTGCTAGCCCTAACCCTCCTTATTGGGCAAAAGACATCGCAAATATGTGGAGGCCTCGGGAAGATGGGCCCGAATCGTGGCTGCCATCCGCCTGTGGCCCGGCCTTGGATGGGCAGGATTGCGCTTCATAGGGCTTGGCAATGCAGTGGCCAGCAAGGCCGCCTGATCTGCGTTAAGGGCTGAGGCCGGGATGCCAAAATGATAACGCGCTGCTGCCTCGGCCCCAAAGATGCCCGGACCCCATTCGGCAATATTGAGATAAATCTCCAGCATCCGGGCCTTCGACCAGACTGCGTCCATGGCGAGGGCCAAGGGGATCTCGATAAATTTGCGCACATAAGAGCGTGACGGCCACAGAAAGAGGTTCTTGGCAGTCTGCATGGCGATAGTGGAGGCCCCACGCGTTGGCCCATCCTCATCGCCCATGACCTCGCCAAGGGCCGTCCAATCGACCCCATGATGCTGGCAGAACTGCCCATCCTCGGATAAGACGACCGCGCCAATCAGCGCGGGCGAGATCTGGTTGAGACTCACCCAGTCTTGCTTGACGACTTCGTGAGAGAGTTTGTGGCTCAGCATGAGTGTCGAGGGCGGATTGAACCGCGCATAGACATCCAGCAGCACGGCAAAGCCAATGCCCAAGCATAGAACAAAAATAAGTGCCCAACGGAGACAAGACCTCAGCGCGCCAATGCTATAGATATAGGCGTGGCGCACCAGCCCAGATGGGCCAAGCAACAGACGTAACGCGGAGACCCTATGACCACCCATTCAGTCCTCCAAAAACATCGCTACGCACGCCATGTCATGGCTCATCCGCGATTGGCCGTGTGCTTGCTGATCGGTGTGGCCATCTATGCTTTGCAACCCTCCGACTGGATGTTGCCTGCAACCCGCATTCTGATCGCATGGAATATTTCGACGTGGCTCTATATCGCCGCCGCTGCCGTCACGATGAAGCGGGCGACCGACAAGTCGATGCGCCGACAGGCGGCGCTCGCTGATGAGAGCCGTTTTATTGTTCTCACTTTGGCAGTGGTGGCTGCCATCGCGGGGCTTGCGGCGATTGTTGTGCAATTGGGCAGCGTTAAGGATGCGCAGGGCATGGTCAAAGCCTTTCACATCAGTCTTGCCAGTTCGACAATCATCAGTGCGTGGACCTTTATTCATCTGATGTTTGCCCAACATTATGCGCATGAATATTTCATAGAACGCTCAAGCGAGCCGCAATTGCCCGACGATGCCCGTGGCGGCTTACGCTTTCCCGGCACTGAAAAACCGGACTTTCTGGATTTTCTCTATTTCTCATTTGTCATTGGCGTTGCGAGCCAAACAGCGGATGTGGAAATCTGGTGCAAACCCATCCGCAGGGTCTGCCTATTTCACTGTATCCTATCGTTTTTCTTCAACACAACGATTCTGGCGCTAACCATTAATATCGGCGCGGGGCTGATTTAACTCAGCACCCTGCGCCCGCACCAAAACGTTTCTCAATATAATCTTGCACCAAAACTTTGAATTCATTGGCGATCTGGGGTCCGCGCAAAGTCATGGCCTTCTTGCCGTCAATGAAAATAGGGGCAGCAGGTTCTTCACCTGTGCCGGGCAAGGAGATGCCAATATCGGCATGTTTGGATTCGCCAGGACCATTCACAATGCAGCCCATAACGGCGACATTGAGCGCCTCAACGCCGGGATATTTTTCGCGCCACGACGGCATCTCATCGCGGATATAGGTCTGAATATCGCGCGCCAATTCTTGAAACACCGTTGATGTGGTGCGCCCACATCCCGGACAAGCGGCCACCAAAGGCACAAAAGTACGAAAGCCCATCGTCTGCAAAAGCTCTTGGGCAACCGTCACCTCAATGGTGCGATCTCCACCCGGCTCAGGTGTGAGCGACACACGGATCGTATCGCCAATGCCCTCTTGCAACAAAATGCCCATCGCGGCCGATGACGCCACAATGCCCTTCGAGCCCATGCCTGCTTCTGTCAGGCCCAGATGAATGGCGTAATCGCAGCGTGACGCCGTCATGCGATAAACGGCGATCAAATCCTGCACCGATGAAACTTTGGCAGACAAAATAATTCTGTCGCGGCCAAGCCCCAATTCTTCGGCCCGCTCCGCCGACCAGATGGCCGAACGCACCATAGCTTCGCGCGTCACAGCGCGCATATCGAGCGGCGCGCTCAGCCGCGCATTCTCATCCATCATCTGGGTGAGCAGATCTTGATCGAGAGAACCCCAGTTAGCACCAATGCGCACAGCTTTGCCGTGCAGAATCGCCTGCTCCACAATCGCACTGAACTGGCGATCCTTCTTGTCTTTGAAACCAACATTGCCGGGATTGATTCGATATTTATCGAGCGCTTGGGCGCAGGCTGGATGATCAGCCAGCAATTTGTGGCCGATATAATGAAAATCGCCCACCAGCGGAACATAAACGCCGCGCTTGGCCAGACCATCCCGAATATGGGGCACAGCTGCTGCTGCCTCGTCACGATCCACCGTGATGCGCACAATCTCGGAGCCAGCGCGTGCAAGATCGGCGATTTGCTTGATTGTGCCGGCAATATCAGCCGTATCGGTATTGGTCATAGATTGGACGACGATTGGCGCCCCACCGCCCACTGTCACGCCATGAACGCCATCACCCACCCGCACGCCAATCGTGCGATGCCGAGGCAAAGGGCCAACCTGAATGTTGGGATCAACCTGAGCGGCGGACAAAGTGGCAGGTTTGGTGGCAGGCTTGGTGGCCATAATCAGTCTCCAAAAAGGTCGCATAGAGAGGCACGCAACCGACGCGCCTCGTCAAGGGGGATCACGTCAGTCCGCACAAACGGCACAAATTCCAGCAAGCTCAATCACTTGCTGGCGGGTTTGGAACCCATCGCGACGTGCCAAAGCCTCAAGGCTGGTGCCCAGATCACCTGATGTCGCTTCCGTCACACTGCCGCAGCTGTCGCAGATGAGAAACGCCACCGGCTCGCGCGCGCCATGGCCATGCCAACAGGCGAGATAAGCGTTGCGAGAGGCAAGGCGATGCACCATGCCAACCTCGACCAGATAATCCAGCGCCCGATAGATGGAGATCGGAGCTGGGCGTTTACCTGTGCCTTGCGCCACCTGATCGATCAAATCATATGCCCCGAGCGGCTTTTTGGCGCTGGCTAGCGCATCAAAAATGATCTGCCGCGCAGGCGTCAGCTGGACATCGGGGCGTAAATGTTCGTGGGGCTGGTGGACATGGTTCGTATTCATACAAACATTATAGGCGGTTTCGTCTTGCGGATGAACCCTCACAAATGGTCGCCACCTTGGTTTTCATCCGATAAGGTAGATTCATCCGCCGCCCACCTCATCATTGGCCTGCGCTGAACTTATGGAGAGCCCCATGTCCCTGAAGTCTCGTAATGCTGTCGTCACCGGTTCCACTAGCGGCATTGGCCTAGCCATTGCCCGCGCTCTGGCCGCGCAAGGCGTCAATATCGTCATCAATGGTTTTGGCGAGGCAGCCGCCGTTGAGACTGAACGCAGCCAGATTGAGACCGAATTTGGCGTCAAATGCATCTACTCGGCCGCCGATATGAGCAAAGGGCCAGAGATCGCTGACATGATTAAAATGGCAGAGACCACTTTGGGCAGCGTCGATATTTTGGTCAACAACGCAGGTATTCAGTTCGTCTCCCCGATTGAGGATTTCCCAATCGAGAAATGGGACCAGATCATCGCCATCAATCTCTCAGCCGCCTTCCATGCCATCCGCGCCGCAGTACCGGGCATGAAGGCGCGCAAATGGGGCCGCATCATCAACACGGCCTCAGCCCATTCGCTCGTCGCCTCGCCCTTCAAATCTGCTTATGTGACCGCCAAACACGGCATTGCGGGCCTCAATAAAACCGTGGCGCTTGAATTGGCTACCTTTGGCGTCACGTCCAATTGCATTTCGCCCGGCTATGTTTGGACCCCCTTGGTGGAAAAACAAATTCCCGACACAATGAAGGCGCGCAATCTCACCCGCGAGCAGGTCATCAATGATGTGTTGCTGACCGCGCAGCCAACCAAGCAATTTGTTACATCCGATCAGGTTGCTGATTTGGCTGTGTTCTTATGCTCGGATGCAGCCTCGCAAATTACCGGTGCCAACATTTCTATGGATGGCGGCTGGACGGCTGCGTAAAGATAAAACATGACAAAATCACCTACACCAAAAATTGATTGGGACGGCAAGAAGAAGGTCAATCTCGCTCTGCAAGGTGGAGGCGCTCACGGCGCCTTCACTTGGGGCGTGCTTGATTACATCTTGGAAGACACGCGGCTCGATATTGAAGCTGTGACGGGCACAAGTGCCGGCGCGATGAATGCTGTCGTAATGGCACAAGGCTATATTGAAGATGGCCGCAAAGGTGCGCGCGCACGGCTCACCGATTTCTGGCACTCAATGAGTGACAGTGGCTCGCTATCGCCTGTGCAGCGCCAGCTTATTGGCTCATGGTTTTCTGGTGGCAATTATGAAAACTCACCGGCCTATATGTGGATGGATTTCATCACACACTACGCCAGCCCCTATGAGTTCAATCCCCTCAATCTGAACCCGCTGCGCGATCATCTGGTTAAAATTATTGATTTTGAAAAAGTGCGCGCCTGCAACGACATCAAAATTTATGTGGCTGCGACCAACGTCTACACGGGCAAAATTGCAGTCTTCAACCGCGATGAGCTGACCGCTGATCACGTGATGGCATCTGCCTGTCTGCCGCTTTTGTTTCAGGCCGTTATGATCGACGACATCCCTTATTGGGACGGTGGTTATATGGGCAACCCAGCCCTATTCCCGCTATTTTATGATTCCGCCTCGCAAGACATTTTGATTGTGCAAATCAATCCGATTGAGCGCGTCGAAATTCCGCGCACAGCCCGCGATATTCAAAATCGCCTTAATGAGATTACATTTAACGGCACCTTATTGCGTGAATTGCGCGCTATGGATTTTGTCTCACGTCTCGTCGACCAAAATGTTTTGTCGAGCAATGAATATATGCGGCCCATCGTTCATCGCATTGATGGGGCTGAAGCCCTCAAGGCTTTTTCAGCTGGCTCAAAATTCGACACGTCTTGGGATTTTCTTACCAAGCTGCGTGACATTGGCCGCCTTGCTGCCCGCCAATGGCTAGACCGCAATTACGATGATGTGGGCAAGCGCGACACTATGGATCTAAGATCGGCCTATTCATGACCCATCCTCTGCGCTTCTCTGCCAATATCTCCCTCATGTTTGCTGAACATGAGTTCTTGATGCGTTTTTCTGAAGCCGCCAAATGCCAGTTTCGGGCGGTTGAGTGTCATTTCCCTTATGAATTTGCAATTGCTGACATCAAGGCACAGCTTGAGGCGAATGATCTTGTGTTGAATTCGATCAACACAGCGCCCGGAGATATGGCGCGCAAAGAGTTCGGTTTTGCTGCCGTGCCTGATCGGCAAGACGATTTCCGTCGCACATTTGAACAAGCGCTCGAATATGCAACAGCCCTTCAAGTGCCAGCCATCCATTGTCTATCGGGACATGTTGCGCCTGACCAACACAATGCCGCGCGTGACTGCTTCTTGAAAAATATGTCCTGGGCAGCCCAGCAATTGGGAACAAGCCAGATTGATCTTTTGATCGAACCGCTCAATGGGATTGATCGCCCCGGCTATTTTGTGAGCCGCTCTGATGAAATTATAAAACTTCTCAATGAGCTAGGACAAAGCCAAGTGAAGCTTTTATTCGACGTCTATCACATCCAAATTATGGAAGGTGATTTGCTGCGTCGTCTGGAACGCCATTGGTCAAAGATCGGCCATATCCAAATCGCTTCCGTTCCCAATCGCCATGAACCAGATGAGGGCGAGATTTTTTATCCCGCCATCTTCCATGCGCTCCAAGCTCGCAAATGGTTAGGCTGGATTGGTGCAGAATATATTCCGCGCGGGCGCACGCAAGATGGTCTTGGCTGGTTGAGCGCGTGGCGCAACTGATGGATGATCTGGAACGCGCCGATTTCATTCGCGCCCACACGCAAGTCTTACGCGTGCCGCATACGCCCGAAATCCAACTCTATATGGCGGGTATTGCCACAGAACTTTGGCAAAAGACCGAGGATGAACTCAATCAGATCGGTCTGCCGCCACCCTTCTGGGCGTTTGCTTGGGCGGGTGGCCAAGCACTTGCGCGCTATGTGCTCGATACACCAACGCTCGTGCAAAATCGCAAGGTTTTGGATTTTGCATCTGGCTCTGGCCTTGTGGGCATTGCGGCCGCCAAGGCTGGTGCCGCCGATGTGGATGCCTGTGACATTGATGCTTTTTCCTGCGCAGCCATTGCCCTCAACGCCACCATCAACGAAGTGACGCTCACTCCGCGTTTGGAAGATTTGGTGGGATGTGATGAGGGTTGGGACGTCGTGCTAGCTGGCGATGTGTCCTATGAACACGATATGGCCAAACGTGTCACCGATTGGCTCAGCCAGCTGGCAGCGCGTGGCGCAACCGTGCTGATCGGCGATCCATCGCGCTCTTATCTTGATCGCGACAGGCTAGAGCCCATCGCGACCTATGACATTGCAGTGACGCGCGATCTCGAAGATGCCGACGTTAAACGTACGTCCGTCTGGCGCTTTCGCGCAAAACCTTAGGCGACCTTCATCGCCCGGAATTGCTCGGCCTCTTTTTTCAAACGCTCGCTCTCCGCACTCAATGCGGAAGCCGCCTTTGAAACACGATCAGCCGCAGCCCCTGTCTCAACTGCACGATCGCTCACTTCGATCACCGATTTGGTGACTTCTGTTACACCCTGCGCTGTCTGGTCGATACTATGAGCGATGTTGCGTGTTGCTGCATCTTGCTCCTCAACGGCAGAGGCAATCGCTGTTGTGATATGTGACATCTGCTCAATCGTGCTGCCGATGTCTTTAATCGCTTTGACGGAATCGCCTGTGATGCGCTGCATAGCGACGATTTGATCACGAATTTCACCCGTCGCACGCTCAGTCTGCGCCGCCAAGGCTTTCACCTCTTGCGCCACAATCGCAAAGCCACGCCCAGATTCGCCCGCGCGCGCGGCTTCAATGGTCGCATTCAAGGCCAGAAGATTCGTTTGCTCGGCAACGGAAGCAATCAGCTGGACCACATCACCGATTCGATTGGCAGCCACCTGCAACTCGTCCATCCGATCGTTGGTGGTACTGGCCTGGGTCACCGCGTTGCGTGCGATCTGACTGGAATCTTGAACCTGACGGCTGATTTCATTGATGGCTTTGCCCAGCTCGATGGCAGCGCCAGCAACGGACGACACCGTCACCGAACATTCTTCCGACCCACTGGCGGCAGCCACCGACAATTCGCGTGTTTTCTCAGCATTGTTTGTGAGAAGTTCTGCCGTAGAATTGAGCTCAGACGTCGAACCCGCAATTGCGTCCGTTACCGATTGGAAGCTCACGCTGATTTGATCCACCATCGACTTGCGCATATCAGCATTGGCCTGCGTATACACGCTGATGGCAAAATCCATATCGAGCATGACGGCCGTAGTCACAGCCTTTAACATTTGCGTCAATGTGGGAGTACCGGCGGCTTTCGTTGAGGCCCCCATCCAGCCCTTGGTTTCTGTCCCTGCGGCATGAGCAACAATTGCGGCCAGCATGCCATTGGTGATGATGGCATAGCCTGCAATATACCAACGCGGCTCCAATCCGATACGGCAATGCGCTTGGCCGATGGCTGTCACAGAACGCAAATAATCTGCATCATATTTGCCAGTCATAATCATCTGCCAATGACGTCCCTGCATTTTCTTGGCATGAGCGACATGGTCTGCAGAGTTAAACATTTTGGCAAGTTCAGGCACCATCATCATGCGACCATAGAATTCTTCAAGAATGCTCGGCATCGCTTTTGAGATGACCGGTTCTAGATATCGCAGTGCTTGGCGTGTCGCTTCGTCAATTTTGAGAAATGCCAGTCTGTCTTGAAGCACGGAGATATCGGACATCGTGAACCTATAAATTCGAAATGAAAATCACACCAAACCCATAGAGGCTAAAAATTGCCCCAAGCTGGAGCAAGCAAGCTGGAAGAGAAATCATCAGATCCACTTAGCGCAGCGTCAACAAACGCGACAAATCCCCAAAACGTCATTACAAGGCATATCAAATTCACACCTGACGCTGATTGAAGAGCTCGATGATTGAACTCGATTGGAACACTCTGGCCGCTTATGCGGCCGTGGCGACCCTAGCTGGATTCATAGATGCCATCGCAGGCGGTGGCGGTTTGATTACCATTCCGGCCCTGTTGTTGGGGCAGCTGTCGCCCATTCAGGCTTTGGCCACCAATAAACTACAAGGCGCTTTTGGCACGCTGTCATCCACACTCACGCAGCTGGGCAAACGCAAGATCAATTTGCGCGAGCTCAAGGGCGCATTTGTCATGTCGTTGATCGGAGCGGCGCTCGGCACAATTTTGGTGCAGACCGTCAATCAAAAAGCGCTCGATATCGCCATTCCCATCGTACTCATCGCCATCGCGCTGTATTTTCTGCTGGCCCCCAAGGCTGGCGAAGTGGAAAACCACCCGCGTATGAGCGACACGCTTTATTCGCGCACCATTGTCCCCATTATCGGCTTTTACGACGGCTTTTTTGGTCCCGGCACGGGCTCATTTTTCGCGCTCGCGGGCGTGAGCTTGCGCGGCTGGGATTTGGTGCGCGCCACTGGCGCGGCCAAAGTCATGAACTTCGCATCCAACATCGCCTCAATGGGCGTCTTCCTCTGGAGCGGTCAGATCGTCTGGCCGATCGGACTGGCAATGATGTGCGGTCAAGCAATCGGCGGCTATGCGGGCTCGATTGCTGCCATCAACGGCGGCGCAAAATTCATCCGCCCCATCATCGTGACCGTCTGCATCGTGATGCTTGCGCGCTATGCTTGGCAGAAGGGGTATTTGGGCGTGTGATTGTGGGGGTCGTGCTTAGGCTGTAGTGGCGGAGAGGGAGGGATTCGAACCCCCGATAAGCTTGCACCTATGCCGCATTTCGAGTGCGGTGCATTCGACCACTCTGCCACCTCTCCACAGGTCGCATCGGAGCAGGCTCCGGTGATGGGCGTCGAATAACATGAGGGCCAGAGCGGCACAAGCATTAGCTAGGGCGAGCTTTGCTGAGGCGCTGTTTTGGTGGCTTTGGCACCCCATTTGGCGAGCCGGCCACCCCCAACTGGGCCCCAGCCCAGCCCTGAGCCAAAATCGACACCCAAAATGGCCCCCAAATTGGGGATCCCCCTCCAATTTTTTTTATCTACGCTTCGTCAGCTGTTGACCAACTTAAGCAGGTGATGTTTATGAGGGCACGCGCGCCCTTGTGGCTCGTGCCCCTATGGCGGAACTGGTAGACGCGTCCGACTCAAAATCGGATTCCGCAAGGAGTGCTGGTTCGATTCCGGCTAGGGGCACCATTTTTCTCACAAACACCCAGCGCGGCGCGGGCCTACGGCACGAAGCGTGAGAATTCCTGCACCACGCGTTCATAGACGGGGCGCTTGAAGGGAATGATCATGCCGGGCAGCTCCGCCATCGGCACC
>CAIUDK010000237.1 GCA_903897875.1 uncultured Hyphomicrobiales bacterium | reverse complement strand
TCTGGGCAATGTTTTTCTTGATGCTTTGGTACGTGCGCCGCGCACAACCAAGCTTGATGAATTGATGCGTGAAGATCGCCATCGCGTGTCGGTGATGGAAGATCAGGAAGAAGTGGCGCGATTGTTCGAGCGCTACAATCTTGTGTCTGCGCCGGTGGTGGATGAGGCCGAGCGCCTTGTGGGTGTCATTACGATTGATGACATCGTGGACGTTATCCAAGAAGAAGCCGAAGAAGATATCAAAGCGCTGGGTGGTGTGCGCGCTGGTGAAGAATTGTCCGATTCCGTGGCGTGGATTGCGCGCAGCCGTTTCACTTGGTTGTTCGCCAATCTGCTCACCGCCTTCATGGCCTCCTCCGTTTTGGGGATGTTTGAAGATCAGTTGCAAAAGATGGTGGCGCTGGCCGTGCTTGTGCCAATTGTGGCCAGCCAAGGCGGCAATGCTGCCACCCAGACCATGACGGTGGCTGTGCGCGCTCTGGCGACGCGCGAATTGTCCTCGGCCAATGTGATGCGCGTAACATTGCGCGAAGTGTCGGTGGGCCTGCTCAATGGCGCGGCGTTTGGTGTGTTGACGGGCATTATCGCTGGTGGCTGGTTTTCCAGTGTCGGCATTGGTGCCGTGATCGGTCTTGCCATGCTGACCAATTTGGTCGCTGGCGCGCTGGGCGGTATTCTCATCCCCGTGACGCTTGAGAAATGGGGCTTTGACCCCGCAGTGTCCTCAGGCGCGTTTGTGACGACCGTGACAGATGTGGTTGGCAACTTCGCCTTTATGGCGATTGCGACGCTTTGGTTTGGCTTACGCTAGCCTTCTTGGGTTCGGTGTAGCTAGCCTTTTGGGTTCGGCTTGCGCTAATCTTTTTTGGCGCGTTAACTTTTCGTTACCTTGCTGGGGCTAGTTTGTGCCCATGTTCAGTCATGTTTGCTTAATCTTCAGTTCAAGCTCAGCTTTGCGTTCGTCGAGCATGGGTTTGCCTCGTCTCAACTCGCTTGCTCTTATCGCGGGCTGCTTGTTGCTTGCCGGCTGCGGCGGACCGTTTGACGATTTCACGTCACGCCATCCTTCCAAGAGCGAGTTCACTGGGCCTTATCCAGCCGATTACGCTGTGCACGGAATCGATGTGTCCAAATATCAGGGCGACATCAATTGGAAGACCGTGGCCTCCAGCGGGACCCAGTTTGCTTGGATTAAGGCGACTGAGGGTGGCGATCATCTCGATCAGAAATTTGCGCAGAACTGGGCCGAGGCGAAAGCTGCGGGCTTGCCGCGCGGGGCCTATCATTTTGTGTATTGGTGCCGACCACCAATGGAAGAAATGAAATGGTTTGAGGCCAATGTACCTGTCGACCCCGATGCTTTGCCCCCTGTGTTGGATGTGGAGCTGACGCCAGAATCCAAGACTTGTAAGCGCCGTCTGGATCGCCAGACCGTTTTGAACGACATGCACATCATGCTCGAAGAGATGGAGCGCCATTACGGCAAGCGGCCAGTCATTTACACGACGGTTGATTTCCATCAGGGGCTTTTGCAGCCAGATGATTTTGCCAATTATCCTATGTGGGTGCGCAGCACGAAATATTCGCCACATGTGAAATATGCCAGCCGCAAATGGCATTTCTGGCAATATCAGTCCGATGGTTATGTGGCCGGCATCCCCACCAAGGTGGATCGCAACGCCTTTGCTGGCACGCCTCAGCAATGGGCCGAATGGCTGATGCCCACCACGCGCATTGCTCAGCGATAGGCTTTTGCGGTCAGCTCAGTCGTGAGCCCCATTGAACTGTTGGGGCTCAGCTCGTAATCTCCCCTAGACGCTTTCACGCTAGGGAATCCCATGACAGAGACGCTCAACAAAGTCGACACGCTGGCCAAGATTGGTAGCTCACTTTTAAGCGTGCAAATCGAAGCATTCGATGTCGAAGCGGGGCGCATCAGTAAAGACCTTTGGGTGTTGGGCTATTGCTTTGGGTTGTTCGATTGCATGGCGCAATATGCCCGGCTCGATCAATTCACGGAAGGTACTGCCTTGATGCGTTCTGGCTTTGGCAAATTGGTTGGCAGCGAGCCCAATGGCGCCGCCCTGTTTGAGCAAGCTGTCGGTGCCGTAGAAAGCCCAATTTTTAATGAAGGCATGGCGGCTGGTGAGGCGGATCTGCTCGCTTGGGCAGACAATGTTCATGCACAACCAAGCGCACTCACACGCCATATGGAAGCCACACGCACATGATGAAACTTTGGGGACGTGCCAATTCAACCAATGTGCAAAAAGTCATGCTCTGTCTGCATGAATTGAATGTGCCGTTTGAGCGTATTGAAGCGGGTATGGCCTTTGGTGTTGTGGGCACACCAGGCTATCAGGCCATGAATCCCAACGCGCTTGTGCCCACCATTGATGACGATGGTTTTGTGCTGTGGGAGTCCAATGTGATCGTGCGCTATCTTTGCGCCAAATTTGCCAAGGGCACCTATTGGCCAGAAGACGTTGCAGCGCGCGCGGATGTTGAGCGTTGGATGGATTGGCAGCAGACTGTGTTTGGACCAGCGGTGCGTGTGCCACTCTGGGGCATGGTGCGCACGCCTGATAAGTTTACGGCAGAGCAGATTACAGCTGGCGTGCAGGCTTGTGAGGCGAGTGCTGCAATCTTGGATGCTTTGTTTTCTGATCGCGACTTTGTGGGCGGAAAACAATTTGGCATGGCGGATATCGTTCTGCTGCCCGCCGCCCATATATGGTTGAATGTGCCCGTTGCGCGCCAGCCTCGTCCTCATTTTGAAGCTTGGTATGCGCGCGCAGCAAAGCGTCCTGCCGTTAGCCAAGTTCTGAAACTGCCTATTACCTGAATTGGAGCCATTATCATGACAGCTAAGACATTTGCTCCGCTTCTGGATGCGCATGGTGTGAAGATTCCAGCCCTCGGGCTTGGCACGTTTCGCCTGCAAGGGGATGCATGCCGTGCGGCGGTGTCGTCTGCGATTGATATGGGTTATCGCCATATCGATACGGCGGCCATGTATGAGAACGAGATTGATGTGGGCGCAGGCGTACGCGCCGCATCTGTGGCGCGCGAAGAGGTTTTTGTCACAACCAAAGTGTGGACAGAAAACATCGCCGCTGGAACATTGCAGCTCTCAGCTGAATCAAGCCTGCATCGGTTGAAGCTTGATTATGTTGATCTTCTATTGATCCATTGGCCAAACCGCACTGTGCCTTTGGAGCAATCGATTGAGGCTTTGTGTGATGCCAAGCGGCGCGGGATGACCAAGCATATTGGTGTGGCCAATTTCCCAATCGCTCTTCTTGATGAGGCTGTGCGTTTGGCAGCATCACATGGTGAGACGCTGACAACCAACCAATGCGAATATCATCCGCGCTTGGATCAATCAGCTCTGCTGGCAGCCTGTCGCAGACATGGCATTGTCTTCGTGTCGTATTGTCCGCTCGGGCAGGGCAATCTGGTGAACGATCCTGTGCTGGTTGGCATTGCCAAGAAGCACAACAAAACAGCGGCGCAAATTATTCTGCGCTGGCATGTTCAACAGCCAGGTGTGGCCGCCATTCCAAAATCCGCAACGCCTGCGCATATCGCAGCCAATTTTGCGATCTTCGATTTTGAATTGCCGCAAGAGGATATGCAGGAAATATCTGCGCTGCGTGCATCGGGTGGCAGATTGGTCAATCCGGCCTTTGCGCCAGATTGGGACCGCACCGCCTGAACCGTCTATTCGCTACGCGGAAGACCTAAGCGATAGACACCACGAAAGTCGTTGGGATCGGCAGGCTTGCCTTTGCGATAGATCACAAGCTTGCCTTGGCGCGCTAGATGCACGGCCGTTTGGCGGATCTCGGTCAAGCAACCGCGCCATGCGAGGTTGTCGCCACCACGCGTGGCAGCGAGTGCCTTGGCCGCATCGGTTGGGCAGATTGTTTTCTCTGGTCCCAAGGAAGCGCAAAGCTCAACAATACACGCAGCGGCAGGCGATGGAGCGAGGGGTGGACGAATCGGTTCTTCAGTTTGCATGGTTATTCAGATGCGGCTGAAGGGCACTTGCGTCAACCCCAGTTGCATCAACCTTTTGTGTCGATTTCGTCGAAGGGCTCAAGCGCGCCGCGGGCATCAGATGCATGTTGGCGGCCCCACATGACGATCAGCACAGCGGTGGTGCTGCCCAAAAACACATAAGAGCCAGCGAACCAGCCGATATAGGCCAGCGCAAAGAAGAAGGCGCGTTGTCCGCGTGTGAAATGCGCCGCTGCAACAGTGTTCATGCGACCAGCACGCAAGGCCGCATTTTTGCGCGCCACGGCGTCGTCTGAGCGGGCTGCAGGTGTTGCGCCAATGAGCATGGCGGTGAAGTTAAACAGGCGATAGGCCCATGCGAATTTGAAGAAGGCATAGCCAAAAATCACAATCAGGCCAGCGACTTTGAGCTCCCAAAGGCCGCGCGTGGGTGCCGAGCTAAATGGCAATTCGCCAAACACGCGTAGCACATCATCAGTGCTACGCAGCAAAGTGGCAGCTGCGCCAATGGCAATCAGTGATGTTGAAGCAAAGAAGGCGGTGCCGTTTTGCAGTGAGCCCATAATGTTGGCGTCAACGATGCGGGATTCGCGTTCAGACATCTGCTCCATCCAATGCATGCGGTGTGCATTCATGATGGAATTGAGACTGCGGCGTGGACTCAGGTTGGCCTCAACAACCCAATGATAAATCATCCAAGCGGATATGAAATATCCCAGTGAAAGGAGATCTTGGA
>CAIUDK010000236.1 GCA_903897875.1 uncultured Hyphomicrobiales bacterium | reverse complement strand
TATTTGAAGAGCTCATCGAGCTGGTCTTTGGTAAGCGGCTCGCGCAAGAACTTGAGCGCAATGCCATCCTTCATGGCGTCTTCAACACCGGAGAGACGCTCAGCCTGCAGGTTCTTCTTTGGGAAGAAGTTGTCGCGCACTTCACGCGCACGCTCTGGCGTTGTTTGAATGAACTTGGCATAGGCAACGAGCGCCTCATCATTCGCATACATATAGTCGAGTGTTTCTTTATACGCTTTGATATAGCGCGCCAGCACGTCTGGCTTCTTCGTGATGAAGTCGAGATTCGAAACCGTCATGCGCACGGTCTGATCACGAAATTCTGGCATGTCGCTGCTGCGTGCAATAATGCGAATGCGGTTTTCCTTGATCGCATCAAGGCCAGTTGGTGGGGATGACCAGCCGATGTCAATTTGGCCTGACAAGACTTGTGTCAGTGTTGAAGCTGGGCTGCCTGTGGCCGTTGGCTTAATCTCGACATTGTAGAAGCGCGCAAACGCGAGCACGGCCAGATTGGTTGATGAGCCGACGGTGGAGAAGGCAACCGTTTTGCCCGCAGCCTCTTTCATCGATTTGATCGGTGAGTCGGCTGCAATGTACCAAAAGAGGTCGTCAGCACCCGTGGTGGAATTGGAGATCGGGCGGATCGGCGCGCCCTTGGTGAAGGCGGACATCACACCAGCCGTGCCTGCAGCGCCGCCAATATCAACGCTGCCTGCAATCACGGCCTGAATGGTTTCGCCGCCGCCCTGCGTGTAGAGAATTTCAAGTTTGACGCCATTTTTAGCGAAAATGCCGGCGCTCTGGCCAAGCTCAAAAACGGACGTGTCCCAATTGCCACGCTGGCCGGTGGCCACTTTGACGAGGTCTTCAGCCTTTGCGCCGGTGATACCAGCCAAAACCAAAAGACCCACTAACGATTTGCGCCATGAAAGCATGTGTTCCGTCCCCTAGAGAT
Source organism: uncultured Hyphomicrobiales bacterium (assembly GCA_903897875.1). Taxonomy (GTDB): domain Bacteria; phylum Pseudomonadota; class Alphaproteobacteria; order Rhizobiales; family Beijerinckiaceae; genus Terripilifer. Next base: position 1,753 of record CAIUDK010000236.1, on the reverse strand, counting down.
TTATGGATCGAGTCTCTACGGACCCGACATTATTGATATGGTCCCCATGGTAGAGGCATTTGAAAACCTCGTCGAGCCCTTTGAACGCTGGCCATTTGAGATATCCGCGTTAAATTGCGCCGCGAGTCTTGGGAGAAGATGTCATGAATGCCGCAGTGCAACCTGAGGTGATAGATGCCGATGTTATTGTGCTGGGCGCGGGGCCAACGGGCCTGACGCTGGCCAATTTGCTGGGCGCAATGGGTGTGCGCACGCTGCTGGTTGAGCGTAATGACACAACGGTGCAAGCGCCGCGCGCGGTCTCCATCGATGATGAATCACTGCGCACCATGCAGGCGGCCGGGCTCGTCGATGCGGTGATGGCTGATATTTGTCTTGATTATGGCTCGCACTATTTTGGACAGAATGGGAAAATATTCGCCAAGATTGAACCCACCACGCGCGAATATGGTTTTCCGCGCCGCAACGCGTTTACGCAGCCCGTACTAGAAGCCACGCTGCGGCGTGGGCTTGAGCGTTTTGCCCATGTGCAAACGCTGTTTGGTTATCAATGCGAGTTAGTTGTTGAAGATGCGCAGGGTGTCACGTTGACGCTTGCGGGCAAGGAGGAGCGCAAGACTGTGCGCGCAGCCTATCTTGCCGCTTGCGATGGCGGGCGCAGTTTTGTGCGCAAATTGATTGGCTCTGAGCTTGTGGGCTCTACATACGAACAGCGTTGGTTGATTGTAGATCTGGCAGAGACGAAAGAGCGTTTTCGGCTCACGCGCGTGTTGTGCAATGTGGAGCGCCCGGCGATTTGTTTGCCCGGCCCCAATGGTATTCGGCGTTATGAATTTATGCTGCATGAGGGCGAGAGCGATGAGATTGCGACGGACCCAGACTTTGTGAGCCGCTTGCTGGCACTCTATGGGCCTGATGCAAATTCGGCGGTCGTGCGTCGCCAAGTCTATACATTTCATGCGCGCGTTGTGAATAAATGGTCCACGGATCGTATTTATTTGGCGGGCGATGCTGCCCATCTCACGCCGCCCTTTGCAGGCCAAGGCATGAACAGCGGTATCCGCGATGCGCATAATTTGGCGTGGAAACTTGCGTCTGTTGTGCGTGGCGATTTGGGTGCGGGACTTTTGTCCACCTATCAACGCGAGCGCCAACCGCATGCGCGCGGGCTGATTGAATTTGCAATGACGCTTGGCTTTTTCATGATGCCAACGTCAAAATTGCAGGCGCATCTGGTGCAATGGGGCATGCGTTTGGCGCGGCTGATTCCGCCGCTGCATGATTATTTTGCACAGATGAAATACAAGCCAAAGCCGTTCTACAGCGCGGGCTTTTTGTTGGATGATGAAGGCCAGAAGCTGACAGGGCGCATGCTGCCCCAACCCTTGCTGGAGCGCGCAGATCGCACACGCGTGCGCTTAGATGAGCTTGTGGGCCAAGACTTCGCGCTGTTGGCTTTGGGCATTGATGCGCAATTGGTCTTGGCGCAAACGCAGGGCTTTGATTTTGGTCTGCCAAATCTCAAGCGCATAGCCATTGTGCCACAACGCTACAATCTCGATCCAAATTTATTGAATGCTGATGCTCTGGCTTTGCGCGATGTGGAAGATTTAATGGCGCGTCTGGTGAAAGAGGGGCAGCAGATGTTGATTATCATGCGCCCTGATCGCTATTGCGCGGCGGCCATTGAAGTGACTGATACAGCGTCAATCGCGCGTTTGGCTGATATGATGCGGGCGCGCGCCAAATCCAC
>CAIUDK010000235.1 GCA_903897875.1 uncultured Hyphomicrobiales bacterium | reverse complement strand
TGAGAAAGCCAGTTCACGCACAATGACCGAGATCTGGTTTTATCATCTGATGGCGCGCCCGCGTGAGCAGGCGTTACCGGGCCTTATTGAGCGCTCACTAGAGCGTGGCTGGCGCGCGGTTGTGCAAGCCTCCACGCCAGAAGCGCTTGATGCAATGGACCAGCATTTATGGACCTATGATCCAGAGAGTTTTCTAGCTCATGGCAGCGAACGCGATGGCGATGCCGACATGCAACCCGTCTGGCTGACGATTGGTGATGACACGCCAAATGAGGCCAAAGTGCGCTTCTTTATTGAAGGCGCGCAAGTCACGCCTGTGTTGAACAGCGCACAAGGCCAAGCTTATGATCGCATGGTTGTGATGTTTGATGGCAATGACGAGGCGCAGCTCAATTCAGCGCGCGCACAATGGAAAGAGCTCAAAGATTCTGGCGCCAATATCGCTTATTTCCAACAGACTGAAGATGGCCGCTGGGAAAAGCGCGCATAATGTTTGCGCTCTTTACGAGCGGTCTGCTTCCTGATCTACACAGTCCATGACCATTTCAAACGAGACCGATGCGAAAGCGCAAAGCGCTGGATTTACGGATGCCTCTGCGCATCGGGAATTTGTGCGTTTGTGTGTTGCGTCGTTTCTTATGGCACTGTCCACCGCGCACACGGCTGTTGCGTCCATCGCGTTTCAGCTTAGCGGTTTTGATCTGCACGACATCGGCATTCTGCTGTCGTCCATCGCTATTCCCACTCTGATCTTCGCGCTCTTGTCGGGTGCTTTGATTGCGCGCGTGGGCGCGCTTGTGGTGATGCGCTTGGCCGCTACGTGTTCGCTGTTGGCGCTTATTAGTCTGGCCCTGATGCAGGGCAATTTTTATACAACGCTCTGCTCGCGTTTGCTGTGGGGCGTGGGTGTTGGGCTGTTTTTGCCAGCCGGCATGGTCTATGCGCAGAGCCGTTTGAATGCTGTGCGCGGCGTCTATTTGTTGTCGCTCTATTCAGCAATGTTTCCACTCGCCCAAGCCTTCGCGCCAGTGATTGGCGAAACGATGCTCAAACATTTTGGCGTTTGGCCGATGTTTGCGTTGGCCGCTGTGCCCGCCGCGTTAAGCTTGGTTGTGTCATTCGGTTTGCGCCCACTCATTCGCCCGGTGCGCAGCACGGGCTTGGCGCTGACTAAAGCATTTCGGTCGCAATCTGTGATGCCAATTTTTGCGCTGATTGTTACGGGCTCAATCTACGGTTATTCGATTTCTTATCTAGCGCCCTCGATGCAATTGCGCGGGCTCATGTTGGCGACCTTCTTCGTGTCGTCGACGGCAGCACTCATCATGGGCCGCTTTGGCGGTATGCGTTTGCTGAGCGGTGTTGATCCGCGCATTCTTGTCATTGCAGGCTTGGTGTTATCAGGCGTAGGCATGGGGTTGATTGCGTGGGCGAGCGCGCCGATTTTTGCGATTGTTGCGGGCGTTATTTTTGGCTTTGGCAATTCCATTCTCTATCCCGTCGCCTGCGCATGGATTACGCGCGGCGTGGAACCGTCCGAGCGCGGCGGGCCCATCGCACTGGCCACAACCGCGTTTTATTTCGGCCTTTACGC
>CAIUDK010000234.1 GCA_903897875.1 uncultured Hyphomicrobiales bacterium | reverse complement strand
GGCTACAACAATGTGTGGAGCGCGCAACGCCCGACGCGCTTGGCCGCGATCAGCACCGGCTATGCAGACGGCCTGCTACGCAGCGCCATGGGCGCGCCAGACCATCAAGGTGGCGAGGCCGTTGTGCATGGCGTGCGCTGCCCCTTCGTGGGCCGCGTCTCGATGGATCTGATTGTGCTCGACGTGACGGACGCGCCCGCCCCGCAGCGCGGCGACCGTGTTGAGCTGCTGGGCACCACAATCAGCGTCGATGAGCTGGGCGAGCGCGCCGGCACCATTGGCTACGAAATTCTGACCAGCCTAGGGCATCGATATACGCGAAAATATGATTGATGCCCCTCTAGGCAATGTACTTTTGTTCTGCTAATGTTCTCATATTGTCCGGTTAAGACATTTGGTGCGGAGCAATCTCGTGGACACAATTTCCCTTACATACGAACACCGCGCCTTTGTGGCGCAATTGGTTGGCGCTGGCCTGTTTGATAGCTCCGCCGACGTCGTTGAAGCCGCCCTTGAACGTTTGCGCGACGAAGATTTGGCCCGGCAAGAACGTGCCCGCGATCTGGCGCTCAAACTTGAAGAAGGGCGCGCCGCCATTTTTGCGGGTGATATTGTTGAAGCTGGCGATGTGTTTGATTGGATTGTCGGCAATATTCACGCTCACGCCAGCAAGCGTGCTGTGGTTGAAGGGGGCGAGCAATGAAACTCGTTCTCAGCGGCCCTGCCGTCACCGATCTTGAACTGATCGCCGAACATGCGATGGCAACGCAATTTGCGCGCGCCGAACAGATCATTGGCGAGTTGCGCGATTGTATGAAATCTTTGGTGCAACAAAGCGCGCAGGCACCTGAACGGGGCATGGGGCGCGCCTTGTGTGGCCGCTTCTCCATTCATTACGAGACAACCGAGGCCACTTTGGCCGTTTCGCGCGTGTTGCGCCGACGCATGCCCCCGCTGGGCGTCACATTAAACGAGATGATCTAATGGCAAAGGCACGCTCCAATTTCACCTGCCAATCTTGCGGCGCGGTTTCACAGCGCTGGGTGGGGCGGTGTGAATCATGCGGAGCGTGGAACAGCATTACTGAGGAATCGGCCGTCTCTGGCATCGGCGCGCAGGCCGCGCGCACAGCCAAAAAGGGCCGCGCCTTTGCGTTGGAAGGACTGACAGGCAGCTCTGCCAGCCCGCCACGCATCATGACTGGCATTGGCGAATTGGACCGCGTCACAGGCGGTGGCTTTGTGGCGGGCTCTGTTATTCTTCTGGGCGGTGAGCCCGGCATTGGAAAATCCACGCTGCTCATTCAAGCCTGCGCCATGCTCGCCAATCAGGGCCGACGCGTTGTCTACATTTCGGGCGAAGAAGCGGTCGCCCAAGTGCGTTTGCGCGCTGAGCGTTTGGGGCTGGCCTCAGCACCCGTGCAGCTGGCCGCTGAGACGAGCGTTGAAAATATCATCGCAACATTGAGCGAGGGCGAATGCCCTGCCCTTGTGATTATCGATTCCATTCAAACCATGTGGACGGATGCGGCCGATTCAACGCCCGGCACTGTGACGCAAGTGCGTTGCTCGGCCCAGGCTCTGATCCGCTATGCCAAAACCTCTGGTGCTGCTGTCATTTTGGTGGGCCATGTCACCAAGGATGGGCAGATTGCTGGGCCGCGCGTGGTGGAGCATATGGTGGATGCGGTCGTCTCCTTTGAAGGCGATGGCGGGCATCATTTCCGCATTCTGCGCTCGGTTAAAAACCGCTTTGGTGCCACCGATGAAATTGGTGTGTTTGAAATGACGGGGCGTGGATTGGGCGAAGTGACCAATCCATCTGCCATGTTCCTATCGGGGCGTGATGTGTCGGCGGCTGGTGCGGCTGTGTTTGCTGGCATTGAGGGTACGCGTCCTGTGTTGGTGGAAATGCAAGCTTTGGTGGCGCCAACCTCGCTTGGCACGCCACGACGCGCTGTGGTGGGTTGGGACCCCGCGCGCCTATCCATGGTGATCGCTGTGCTTGAGGCCCATGCCGGCCTGCGTCTGGGGCAGCATGATATCTATCTGAGCGTGGCTGGTGGCTTGCGCATTGGCGAACCCGCCGCCGATCTGGCGGCGGCGGCCGCCCTCGTCTCGTCGCTCACGGGCGCGGTTCTGCCCTCTGATTCTGTATATTTTGGCGAGCTGGCGCTGTCAGGCTCCATTCGTCCGGTGACGCATAACGCCCTGCGCCTGAAGGAGGCTGCCAAATTGGGCTTTAATTCAGCTGTCTCACCGGTTTCACGCGAGGCGGGCGATCAGCCACCCCTCACCGTTAATAGCTGCACGCATATCGCGTCTCTGGTGGCCGATATTGCAGCGGCAGGGGCGCAAAAGACCCGTAAAAAGGAGCAAGCACGGCCAGACTACGCGACACAGTAACCATTTCCCATTACTATGTCGGTGAGGATTGTTCATCCGGCCGCTCTGTTAGGGGTGACGCGTGGGGACAGTTTAGATATAAGGCACGTAAACGTGGTCGATGTTCATCATTTTTTGCCACGGCTGAGGTTTTGCCATGCCATCTTATCTTGATCTTGGATTGATTATTGTCGTCCTTATTTCTGCGCTTTTGTCGATGCTGCGTGGCTTTACCCGTGAAGTGTTGGCCATCGCCTCATGGGGCGCTGCTGCAGCTGCTGCGTTTTTCCTCTATCCCTTCGTCCTCCCCTTCGTAAAACCTTATATTCAGAAGGATGCGATTGCGCAGGCCGTATCGGCCGGTGCCGTCTTCTTCGTCACCCTCGTGATCGTCTCAATCCTGACGGTGAGAATCTCTGATGCCATCCTCGATTCGAAGATCGGCGCGCTGGATCGCTCGCTCGGCTTCATTTTTGGAGCGGGGCGCGGATTTTTGTTGTGTGCAATTGCCTTCGTTTTCTTCGCTTGGCTGGTACCTGAAAAGTCCTTCCCAGTATGGGTGCAAAGCGCCAAGACGCGCGGCCTGTTAGAGGCCACTGGCACGTCCTTGCAAGCCATGTTGCCCGATAATCTTGATGCTAGCCTGTCAAAAGCGCTGAAAAAGCCAAAAACCAGCACGGATGAGCCAGCCGCAGAGGGCGCTCCTGCCCCAGCCAATCCGACCCCAACCGTGCCGCCACGCCGCACGCAAGGTCAAAACAATGGACGATCAGCGCTTGCGCAAACCGACGGATCGGGCACTGGTCCCGATCAGTCGATTGATACTCTTCTCAATCGAGCTGCGCCGGCAACTGCCGTGCCTCCGCGAAGATAGTTTTGCAGACGCCAAACTTAAGGCGTATGCGTGATGCCAACATCCGGGACTTGAGACAGAGCTCGGATATCAGGGGTTCAGTATGACGAACGGGCGCGACCTCAGTCGATTCGAACAGTTCGATATCCAAGGCCATCAGAAGCCAAATCCAGAGTCTGATGCTGCCACGACGGACTTCGACGGGGATCGACTTCGAGAAGAATGCGGCGTTTTCGGCATTTTTGGACATCCCGACGCCGCTGCCATTACCGCCCTAGGCCTTCACGCTCTCCAGCATCGCGGACAAGAAGCAGCTGGTATCGTCGCCTTTGACGGAAAGCGTTTCAACTCCGAGCGCCGCATGGGCCTCGTTGGCGATCACTTCTCCAACCGCAACACAATCGAACGCCTGCCCGGCAATGCGGCCATCGGCCATGTGCGCTATTCCACAACCGGCGAAACGATTCTGCGCAATGTTCAGCCGCTGTTTGCTGAGCTCGATTGCGGCGGCTTTGCCGTGGCCCATAACGGCAATTTGACCAATGGCATCACCCTGCGCCGCGATCTCATTCGCGAAGGTGCGATTTATCAATCAACCTCCGACACAGAAGTCGTTTTGCATCTGGTGGCCCGCAGCCGCCGTGGTCGCATTATGGAGCGTTTCATCGAAGCGCTGCGCCAGATTGAAGGCGCCTATTCGCTGGTGGCCATCACCAACAAAAAACTGATCGGCGCGCGTGATCCGCTGGGCATTCGCCCGCTGGTTTTGGGCGAGCTGGATGGTCATTACATTCTGGCATCTGAAACCTGCGCTCTTGATATTATCGGCGCGCGCTTTGTGCGCGATGTTGAGAATGGCGAGATTGTTGTCATTCAGGAAAAGACTGCTGAGTGCCCCACGGGTCTTGAATCTCTCAAGCCATTCCCACCGCAGCCGATGCGCCCTTGCATCTTTGAATATGTCTACTTCGCCCGCCCCGATTCCGTTGTGCATGGCCGTCAGGTCTATGATGTGCGCAAGCGCATGGGCGCGCAATTGGCAGCAGAATCCGGCTGTGACGCCGATGTGATTGTGCCTGTGCCAGATTCCGGCGTGCCTGCCGCCATTGGCTATGCGCAAGCGTCTGGCATTCCCTTCGAGCTGGGCATTGTGCGCAACCATTATGTCGGCCGCACCTTTATTCAGCCTACGCAATCCATCCGCGAATTGGGCGTGCGCTTGAAGCACAGCGCCAACCGCTCGGTTGTGGCTGGCAAGCGCGTTGTGCTGTTGGATGATTCCATCGTGCGCGGCACAACATCGGTCAAAATCGTCAAGATGATGTACGAAGCAGGCGCAAAGGAAGTGCATTTCCGCATTTCATCGCCACCGATCACGCATCCAGATTATTACGGCATCGACACACCAAGCCGCGACAAGCTGTTGGCCGCGACCCATACGTTGGAAGAAATGCGCCAATATATTGGCTGTGATTCACTGGCCTTCTTGTCGGTTGATGGCATCTATCGCGCGATGGGTTATGACGGCCGCGACAATGCGCGTCCGCAATTCACCGATCATTGCTTTACGGGTGATTATCCAACGGCGTTGACCGACCTCAATGGCGAAGGCAATCGCCGCCAATTGTCGCTTCTGGCGGAGGCTGGCTGAACCGCCCGTTCGCCTGAATCATAATGGCACTTGCACCTTCAAACTCTCCCCTGCCCTTGCAGGATCGCATTGCGCTCGTCACTGGCGCCTCGCGTGGCATTGGCCGCGCTGTGGCGCTAGAGCTTGCCAAGAATGGCGCGCATGTCATCGCACTGGCGCGCACACAAGGCGCGCTGGAAGAGTTGGATGACGAGATCCGCGGCCTTGGTGGTGAAGCAACGCTCGTTCCGTGCGATTTGAAAGACAATGACGGCATTGATCGTCTGGGTCTGGCGATCTATCAGCGCTGGGGCAAGCTTGATATTTTCGTTGGTAATGCTGGCATTTTGGGGCCAATCACGCCCCTGTCGCACATCGATCCGCCCAATTGGGACAATGTGCTGGCCATCAACCTGACCGCCAATTGGCGCTTGATCCGCTCGTTGGATGCGCTGCTGCGCACGTCCGACGCGGGCCGTGCCGTTTTCGTGACATCAGGCGCTGGCCATAAGGCAGAGTTCAGCCCCTATCGTGGCGCTTATGCTGTCTCGAAGGCTGGGCTTGAAGGTCTGGCGCGCACCTATGCGGCTGAGACGATGAACACGTCGCCCGTGAAAGTCATGCTGGCAAATCCAGGCCCGCTACGCACCAAAATGCGTGCAGCCCTCATGCCGGGTGAAGAGCCTGCGACATTGCAAACGCCAGAAGCCTTTGCACCAAAGCTTGCAGCTCTCTGCCAGCCGTCGTGGACGCACACTGGCCAGCTCTACGATTTCCCAACCGATAAAGTATTGAGCTTTCAAGCGCCGGAATAACCGGCACCCAAAATCACATCACCAAATCTTGCGGCCGCCCTTGTCATAAGGGTTCTTGGAATTGCGCTTGGTGATGCGGATTGGCACGCCGTGCAGGCCAAAAGTTTGGCGCAGGCCGTTGGTCAAAAAGCGCTCATAGCTGACGGGCAGCGCGTCCAACTGATTTCCGAAAATCACGAAATGCGGTGGGCGTGCTTTTGCCTGCGTCATATAGCGAATTTTAATGCGCCAACCCGACACGGCTGGTGGTGGTGTCTTCTCGATCACAGGACCAAGCCAACGATTGAGGCGGCCTGTGGAGATGCGCACGTTCCAGATTTCGTGGACCTTCAAAATCGCT
>CAIUDK010000233.1 GCA_903897875.1 uncultured Hyphomicrobiales bacterium | reverse complement strand
GGTCGTGATTGCGATTTTGATTTCAGGCTCATTTGCAGCGCTTGGCACATACACACTCGGAATGCCATTCGGCGTCACATTTTTGGCTTACGCACCGGGCGGTTTTGAAGCCATGACGGTGTTGGCAGTGGCCCTGAGTTTCGATCCACTTTTTGTGGCAGCCCACCATCTGGCGCGCTATTTTCTGCTGAATTTCGGACTGCCGGTGTTTTTGAAATTTGGATTGAAGAAGAAGGATTGAGGGGCGGATTTTACTCCGCCGCCACTGCATCCGCGTGCACGCCATTGGCATGCAATTCATCGCGCTCTTGCAGCTCATTGCTGAACGGCAGGCCCAAGCGGGTCCATACATCCAACAGTGCCACCACCAGCGCGTCGATATGCGCTTGAGTGTGGAACGGTGTTGGTGTGATGCGTAAGCGTTCCGTGCCGCGCGCCACGGTTGGGTAGTTGATGGGCTGAATATAAATGTTGTGGCGTTCCAGCAGCATATCGCAGGCCGCTTTGCAGCGCTCGGCCTCGCCCACAAACATCGGCACGATGTGCGATGGATTTGGCATCACGGGCAGATTGACCTTGGCCAGTGCGGCTTTTGTGGCCGCCACTTGTTGTTGATGGCGCTCGCGCTCGTGTGTTGAGGCTTTGAGATGGCGCACGGCTGCGCACGCACCCGCTGCCACGGATGGCGGCAATGCGGTGGTGAAAATGAATGAGGGCGCATAGCTGCGCACAGCGTCGATGATGGCGGAATTGGCGGCGATATAGCCACCCAAAGTGCCAAAGCCCTTGGCCAGCGTGCCCTCGATGATATCCATCTGGTCCATCACGCCTTCGCGCTCGCAAATGCCACCGCCATGCGCGCCATACATGCCAACCGCATGCACTTCGTCGACATAGGTCAGCGCGTTATATTGTTTGGCTAGGCGCGCGATTTCAGCCACGGGGGCGATGTCGCCATCCATCGAATAAAGGCTCTCGAATACGATCAATTTGGCGCGTGATTTGCCAGCCTGTTTGAGCAGCTCTTCGAGATGGGCCGTGTCGTTGTGGCGGAAGATCACCTTCTCGCAGCCCGAGCGCTTAATGCCCTCGATCATGGAATTGTGATTGAACGCATCGGTCAAAATCAAACAATTGGGCAACATCGACGCAATCGTCGAAATGGCAGCCAGATTGGAGACCCAGCCAGAGGTAAAGGCGAGGGCTGCAGGCTTGTTGTGCAGATCAGCCAGCTCAGCTTCAAGTTGGACGAGGGGGTGGTTGTTGCCAGAAATATTGCGTGTGCCGCCAGCGCCCGCGCCATATTTGGCCGCCGCTTTGGATACTGCGTCGATCACACCAGCGTGGCCGCCCATGCCGAGGTAATCGTTTGAACACCAGATCACGACTTCGCGTGGCGCAGCCGTCTCCTCGTCGGGATGCCAAACTGCATGCGGAAACCGCGTGGCATCTCGCTCCAGATCAGCGAAAACACGATAGCGCCGCTCAGTCTTGAGTCGGGCGATCGCCTCGTCAAAGAACCCCTGGTAGTCCATGCCCTATCCATCCTGAAGTTGCCGCGGACACGGCAACGGGAGCCCAAAACCT
>CAIUDK010000232.1 GCA_903897875.1 uncultured Hyphomicrobiales bacterium | reverse complement strand
GAAGGCAGTGGCTAAAAAGGCCTAAAGGCAACCCCGGCATCGGCCGGGGTCACCATTGCGCTTGGAATCTCACGCAAAAAGGCCCACATACTAGGCAGCGCGCTGCTGCCCCTTTTACAGGCTCGGCGGAGTCTTGAAGGTGGGACATATTGGTACGCAAATTCCGTAGTGAAAAACCAGCTAAGTCAGACGTGATGCCTGCGGCCCTGCCCTCGCGTGACGATATTCTGGCTTTCATAGCGCGTGAGCGTGATCTGGCCGCGTCCATGGGTCATGCGCCGCCCAAAATCGGCAAGCGCGAAATCGCGCGCGAATTTGGCATCAAAGGCTCCGACCGCATCGGCCTCAAGCGCATCCTGAAAGATCTGGAATCCGATGGCGCAGTTGAGCGTCATGGCAAGGTTTTGCACAAAGCGGGCATGCTGCCCAATGTTGTGCTGGCTGACATCACAGGCCGCGACCGCGATGGTGATTTGATTGCCGCTCCCGTTGAATGGGATGTGGCTGAACTGGGACCTGCGCCTAAAATTTTTGTGAGCGTTCCGCGTCGTCCCAAGCCCGGCCAACTTGTCCCCGGCGTTGGTGATCGTGCTTTGCTGCGCACAGAATTATCGCGTGAAGAAGCGGGCGAGCGTCCCATCTACAACGCACGCACCATCAAAGTTTTGACGCGCGCCAAAGCGCAATTGCTCGGTGTCTTTCGCGCCACGCCAGATGGCGGTGGACGTTTGATGCCCGTCGATAAAAAGAACATGCGGCAAGAACTCAACATCGCTCCGGGCGCTCAAGGCGACGCGGAAGATGGCGATCTTGTGACCGTGGATCTGATCCGGGAAGGTCGCTTTGGTCTGCCCTCTGGCCGCGTGACTGAAAAGCTCGGTTCTATCCGCAGCGAAAAAGCCATCAGCCTCATTGCGATTCATTCGCACGGCATTCCCAATGCCTTCAATAAAGATGTATTGGCAGAGGCCGAACAAGCGCGCCCAGCCAATATGCAAGGCCGCGAAGATTGGCGCGAGGTTTTGCTCGTCACCATTGATCCGCCCGACGCCAAGGATCACGATGACGCGGTTCACGCCATAGCCGATCCCGATCCTAAAAATCCCGACGGCTATATCGTCACTGTCGCCATCGCAGATGTGGCCGCCTATGTGCGCCCCGGCTCTGTGCTCGACAACGAAGCCTTAGAGCGTGGAAATTCGGTCTACTTCCCCGACCGTGTTGTGCCGATGTTGCCTGAGCGCATTTCGAACGATCTATGTTCGCTGCGCCCGTTGCAAGATCGCCCCGCTCTTGCTGTTCGAATGATCATCGGTGCGGATGGTCGCAAGCTGCATCACACCTTCCATCGCATCATGATGCGCTCAGCCGCAAAGCTCTCCTATGCGCAAGCGCAAGCTGCGATTGATGGTGAGCTGGATGACATCACCGCGCCCATCGTCGAGAGCGTTTTGCAGCCACTCTGGGCCGCCTATCGCACTGTGAAAATTGAGCGCGATGAACGCGGACCCCTCGACCTCGATTTGCCAGAGCGCAAGCTCTTGCTCAAAGCCGATGGCACGATTGATCGCGTCATGGTGCCCATGCGCCTTGATGCCCATCGCTTGATCGAAGAATTTATGATTCTGGCCAATGTGGCGGCTGCTGAAACGCTTGAGCAGAAAAGCCAGCCCCTCATCTATCGCGCGCATGATGAGCCATCCGTCGAAAAGCTCAACAATCTCGCTGATTTTCTAGCCTCTATCGACATCAAGATGACGAAGGGCCAGACATTACGCCCTAAGCAATTCAACGGCATTTTGGCGCGCGTTAAAGATTCGGAAAACGAAAACCTCGTAAACGAAGTTGTTTTGCGCACGCAAGCGCAGGCCGAATATGTGTCGGACAATTACGGCCATTTTGGTTTGAACTTGCGCCGCTATGCGCATTTCACCTCGCCCATTCGGCGCTATGCAGATTTGATCGTCCATCGCGCGCTTATTCGCGCGCTCAAATTTGGCACTGATGGTTTGCCCGATATGGAAAGCGGACAGCTTGCCGAAATCGCCGCGCGTATTTCAGCAGCCGAGCGTCGCGCTATGGCAGCCGAGCGTGAGACAACGGATCGCCTGATCGCCACATGGTTGTCTGAGCG
>CAIUDK010000231.1 GCA_903897875.1 uncultured Hyphomicrobiales bacterium | reverse complement strand
CTCTGGATCCCGGATCGGTGCTGCGCTTGTCTGGGATGACAAGGGGGCCAATCCCCTAGCATTCCGGGGACTTCACCCCGTCTCCCACAATTATCTTCACATTTCTCAAATAGATACTTGACGGTTCGCATTGAGATATTACGCTGATATTTCACTGTGGAGACTCGCTTTGACCGGACCTACCTTAACTTTAGAGTTCCAGACCAAGACCTCAGCCACCAAGGCCAAGCTGCCTTTGTCGGATTTTGTCATCGCTGGCTGGACGGGTCGCGATAAAGCGGCTGTTGAAAAACACATCGTGGAATTAGAGGAATTGGGCGTCGCCCGCCCAGCCTCCACGCCTGTCTATTATCGCTGCGCGGCAAGCCGCCTGACCACCCACACAGAAATCGAATCCACCGGCGAGCAATCGAGCGGTGAAGTTGAGTTTGCGCTCATCAAACAGGGCGGCAAGCTCTGGGTTGGTTTGGCGTCTGACCACACCGACCGTGCGGTCGAGACCTATAACGTCACCGTCTCCAAGCAGATGTGCGACAAGCCGATTGCGCCTGTGCTTTGGTTGTTCGACGATCTCATCAATCATTGGGAGGGCATCATCATGCGCTCCTATATTATCGAAAATGGCGAGCGCGTTCTCTATCAAGAGGGCACTGTTGTCACCATGCTCGATCCGTTGGAATTGCTGCATGGCTTTATGCCGCTGGCACAATTGCCCGATGGTTTTGTGATGATGTGCGGCACGTTTGCGGCCAAGGGCGGTATTCGTCCAAGCTCACGCTTTGAGTTTGAAATGGAAGACACTGTGCTCAAGCGCACCATTCGCCATGGCTATTCCATCAAAACCTTGCCGGTGCTCGGATGACAGCTCAAGCCGCAACGTCTCGCATGGAAGCAGAATCTGAGGGCATTGCCGAATTTGGCATGCCTGAGAAAGATCAGCATCAATCCTTGCGCGATGCGGCTTATAAGGCCATCAAACATCGCATTATTACATGCGGCTTTCGCCCCGGCGAATTTATCAATGAAACTTCTGTCTGTACGGCGCTTGGTATTGGCCGCACACCTGTTCATCAAGCCTTTGATCGCTTGATGATGGAAGGTTTGGTGGATGTCATTCCGCGCAAGGGTGTCATCGTCAAGCCTGTGAGCTTTGATGAGATTTTCCAAATTGTCGAAGTGCGTTTGCTCACCGAAACCTATTCGGTGCGCATGGCAGCAGAGCGCGCCAATGCAAATGATTTGCGCCAGCTGAATGATATTTTGCACCGTGCACGTCAATGGTTGGATGTGCGCAACATTGAGCAATTGATGTTGTTGGATCGCGAATTTCATAACGTGCTCGCACGTTGCTCAGGCAATCTTGTGCTGTCCGACACGCTCGCCAATTTGCATGATCGCTCTTTGCGTTTTTGGTTTATTTCGCTCGCCGCACCCGGCCAGCACGAAACCGTTCAAGCCCAACATGAGGCCATTCTGGCCGCTATTCGTGACCGCGACACGCAAGGCGCTGAGGCGGCTATGCGCGAACACATCGACTCCTTCCGGCGTAATCTTACGCAGAATCTTTGAGGCAATTATGAGCACCGATCAAACAGTACTGATTTCAGGTGGCGGACCCGTTGGTCTCTTTTGCGCACTGCTCTTAGGGCGCCAAGGCATTCAAGTTCGCGTGTTGGAAGCTTATGATAGTCTGCAAGCTGATCCACGCGCCGCAACAACGCATCCCGCCACGCTCGAAGTTCTCGCTAAAGCTGGCCTTGTTGATGACATGGTCACACGTGGACTTGTTGCCCCCATCTTCCAGTTCTGGGATCGCCCAACAGGCAAGCGTGTGGCCGAGTTCGATCACTCAGTTTTGAAGAACGATACAAAATTCCCATTCGTCGTTCAGTGCGAGCAATTCAAAACATCGCAAATCATTATGGAGCGCCTCAAGCTGCTCCCCAATGTCGAAGTTCTGTTTGGCCAAGAAACAATCGCCATTGAGCAATCAGCTAATGAAGTCAAAATCACTGCGCGCACAAAGCAGGGCGAAGTTGTCCACACAGGCGCTTATCTGATTGGTGCCGATGGTGGCCGAAGCACAGTGCGCAAGTCGAGCAACATTGCGTTTGAAGGCTTCACTTGGGCAGATCGCTTTTTGGTTCTCACCACACCGTTCGATTTCGAAGCTGAGCTT
>CAIUDK010000230.1 GCA_903897875.1 uncultured Hyphomicrobiales bacterium | reverse complement strand
TCGTTTATGTCCGAGCTCTTGGCCCGTCCGCAGCGTCATTGAGCGCCATTACCGGCTAAATTGGGCCCTGCCGCAAGGCCACCTGCTGGGTTTAAGGTGCCCGCAAAAAACCGCCCCCATCGGTCCCAGATCGACCTTAACTGGCACGTTTAATGCCTAGCCCCTACTGTGTCGCCGCGGTTGCTGCCATCCAAGGCACTGCGGCCTGTTGAAATAGAATTTATTCAAACCCTAGAAGGCAGTGATTGGATCATGACAAAATTCAAACTTGAGTATCTCTGGCTTGATGGCTACACCCCCGTGCCCAACCTTCGAGGCAAAACTCAAATCAAGGAATTCGACCAGTTTCCGACCCTTGAACAATTGCCTATGTGGGGTTTTGACGGCAGCTCAACGAAGCAGGCTGAGGGCAGAAGCTCAGATTGCGTTCTGAAGCCCGTATCCATCTTCCCTGACTGCACGCGCATCAACGGCGCTTTGGTCATGTGCGAAGTTATGATGCCAGACGGCGTTACACCGCACCCATCAAACGGCCGCGCAACAATTCTGGACGATGCAGGCGCATG
This sequence comes from uncultured Hyphomicrobiales bacterium, assembly GCA_903897875.1. Lineage (GTDB taxonomy): Bacteria > Pseudomonadota > Alphaproteobacteria > Rhizobiales > Beijerinckiaceae > Terripilifer. The sequence goes on along the minus strand of CAIUDK010000230.1, from coordinate 1,869 downwards.
GTTCGGCTTTGAGCAGGAATATTTCTTCTATCAGGACGGTCGCCCACTTGGCTTCCCAGCAGCTGGCTACCCAGCTCCACAGGGTCCCTATTACACAGGCGTCGGCTACAGCAATGTCGGTGACATCGCTCGTAAGATCGTTGAAGAGCATCTCGACATCTGCTTGAACGCTGGCATCAACCACGAAGGCATCAATGCCGAAGTGGCAAAGGGTCAGTGGGAATTCCAGATTTTCGGCAAGGGCTCTAAGAAGGCTGCCGACGAAATGTGGGTTGCCCGCTATATCTTGCAGCGCCTGACCGAAGAGTACGGCCTCGATGTCGAATATCATTGCAAGCCACTCGGCGATACCGATTGGAACGGCTCGGGCATGCATGCCAACTTCTCCACCACCTATATGCGCGAAGTGGGCGGCAAGGCCTATTTCGAGAAGTTGATGGATGCATTCGACAAGTACAAGCTCGAGCACATTGAGGTTTACGGTCCAGACAACCACATGCGTCTGACCGGCCTACACGAAACTCAGGCGATCGATAAGTTCAGCTGGGGTGTTGCAGATCGCGGCGCGTCCATTCGCGTTCCCCATAGCTTCGTGAAGAACGACTACAAGGGGTATCTCGAAGACCGCCGTCCTAACTCTCAGGGCGACCCCTACCAAATCGCATCACGCATTCTGAAGACAATCGCGACCGTTCCTACAAAGTAAGAACGTCGTCTCTTTAGAACCCGATACAGGCTCGCCGCAGACATCTTCGGCGAGCCACTCCCCCAAAATACAGAGCCCTCAGCGCCAGCAAATGCCGCGCTGATTGGTTAGTCTAGAGATCCTTCAATAGAGGTCACCAAGCACCCTTCATCCCATCACACAGACCGAATGCAGCAGTAACGCGACAATTAATTTGAATTGATCGGATACCAACATGCGCAATGGAAATCAGGTCTACGTCAAACCGGCTTCTGTCACCGCTCGTGAATGGAATATCGCGGCTGATACAAAAGGCACTGTTATCTGCAGCTATAAAGTGCTGCGGCCCAAGGCTAAGGACACTGTGCTGATCGATGTGTTGTTTGAGAAGGGCAAGATGCTCTGGGGCCGCCCGCAAGACGAATTCATCGCTCTGGCAGACTAGCTTTTACCGCTCGCCCCATTGGTGATGTGGCTGATGCGCGAACGCTTGCGTTCATAATCTTCGGCTTCGCTCTGGCCTATGCGCCGTGATTGCGCCCTAGCCAAACGACAAGAAACTTCAAAAACACGGATCAGTAAATGAGCGTTGCGTCAGTTGGTGTTATCGGTGCGGGCATTATGGGAAGTGGTATTGCGCAAGTCTGCGCAAGTGCTGGCCTCGATGTCGTTATGATTGATGTTAATCAAGCAGCACTCGACCGTGGCCTAAGCCATATCGATAAGAGCCTTGCGCGCTTTGTCAAAAAAGGAACGCTCACCGCCGAGGCCAAAGACGCAGCCCTGAGCCGCTTGAGCCTGAGCACGGACTATGCCGATCTCAAATCACTTCCGCTTATCATTGAAGCGGCCACTGAAAATCTTGGGCTGAAAGAAAAAATTCTCAAAGCCATTGATGATGTCGTGGCCCCTGACGCGATCATTGCCACCAACACATCCTCCATCTCAATCACACAGCTGGCAGCCGCAAATTCGCATCCCGGTCGCGTCATTGGCATGCACTTTTTCAATCCACCGCCACTGATGCCGCTCATTGAGATTATCAACGGACTGCAAACCAGCCCGGAGACTTTGGAAAAAGTGAGCGCGCTTGTGGCGCGCATTGGCAAAAAATCCATCACCGTCAAAAACAATCCCGGCTTTGTCGTCAATCGCATCCTGATCCCGATGATCAATGAGGCGTT
>CAIUDK010000229.1 GCA_903897875.1 uncultured Hyphomicrobiales bacterium | reverse complement strand
TGGTTAAAACCGCTGAAGCCGCTGAGTGAGAACAGGGCGGTCTGATTTTTAATTGGACCTGACTTTTCCTGATCTCTACCCATATGAGTTAAGCGGGGCGCGAGGCAAATTGCCTTTCCGCCCCGTTTTTATTGTAGACATCTCAATGTCGCGCAGTTTGCGCCTCTGGAGCGTCACTATGGCATCGGCAGCCGAACAGCTCGCAGCTAATATCAATTTTTCCGCTCTCGGTAAGTCCGAAGAGCTCAAGAAGCGCATCTGGTTTACGCTAGGTGCTTTGATCGTTTACCGCCTTGGCACCTATGTGCCTTTGCCCGGTATCGATCCCGCAGCTTTTGAAGCCAACTTTACGGGCTCCAAGCAGGGCGTGCTGGAATTGTTCAACATGTTCGCCGGCGGCGCTGTTCAGCGCATGGCGATCTTCGCGTTGAACATCATGCCCTATATTTCCGCCTCCATTATCATTCAGCTTTTGACGTCGGTCATTCCGTCGCTTGATGCGCTGAAGAAGGAAGGCGACTCAGGCCGTAAGGTCATCAACCAATATACGCGCTATCTGACAGTCATCTTGGCGCTGTTCCAAGCCTATGGCATCGCCATCGGTCTTGAGAGTCAGGCGGGTGTTGTCTCTGAGCCCGGTATGTTCTTCCGTATTTCGACAGTGCTCACTCTGATGGGTGGCACGATGTTCTTGATGTGGCTGGGTGAGCAAATCACCTCGCGCGGCATTGGCAACGGTTCGTCGCTGATCATCTTTGCGGGCATCGTGGCGGCGTTCCCATCGGCGATCATCAACACGCTCGAACTTGGTCGCCAAGGCGCGATTTCGACGGGCCTGATTCTCGTCGTGATCGTGATGTCATTTCTGGTGATTGGCTTCATCGTTTTCATGGAGCGCGCCCAGCGCCGCTTGCTGATTACCTATCCAAAGCGCCAAGTTGGTAATCGCGTCTATGAGGGGCAGACATCGTTCTTGCCTTTGAAGCTGAATACAGCTGGCGTTATTCCGCCAATCTTCGCTTCATCCTTGTTGCTCTTGCCAACAACCATCGCCAACTTTGCGTCACAGCAGGGCGGCACCGGCATTTTGGCGACGATCTCGACCTATCTGGGTCATGGCCGTCCGCTCTACATGCTGGCCTATGTCTTGTTGATCGTGTTCTTTGCCTTCTTCTACACCGCGATTGTCTTCAATCCGACGGAGACGGCTGATAACCTCAAGAAGCATGGTGGCTTTTTGCCCGGTATTCGTCCCGGCGAGCGCTCTGCCCAATTTATCGACTCGGTGCTGATGCGCATCACGGTTTTGGGCGCTGCTTATCTCGCAATCATTTGTATATTACCCGAAATGCTCATTTCCTACGCCGCGCTTCCGTTTTATTTCGGAGGGACGTCGCTGTTGATCGTGGTCTCTGTGACCATGGACACGGTGGCGCAGGTGCACGGACATCTTCAGGCTCAGCAATATGAGGGTCTGGTGAAGAAGGCAAAGCTTCGGGGGAGACGCAGATGAGGTTGATTTTGCTTGGGCCGCCGGGTGCAGGTAAGGGAACTCAGGCAATACGCCTTGTAGAAAAGTTCGGCATACCTCAGCTCTCCACCGGTGACATGCTACGTGCAGCTGTTGCCGCCGGAACGCCTGTTGGCCTCAAGGCCAAGGCTGTGATGGAATCTGGTGGTTTGGTGTCTGATGACATCGTCATTGGCATTGTTGCTGACCGGATCGAAGAGGCCGACGCCAAGAAGGGCTTCATTTTGGACGGGTTCCCACGCACGGTCGCTCAGGCCGAGGCGCTGGACAAGATGCTTTCCCAAAAGGGCGTCAAGCTCGATGCCGTGCTGGAATTCGTTGTCGATCAGACCGCTCTTGTGGGCCGAATCGTTCGCCGCGCAGAAGAGGCTAAGGCCGCTGGCCAGCCGGTGCGCAAGGACGATGATCCAGAGATCTTCAAGACCCGCCTAGAGGCTTATAATCGCGATACAGCGATTGTGGCGCCCTATTACAAGGGCACAGGCAAGCTCAAGACCATCGACGGCATGAAGCCGATTGATGACGTCTCAAAGGCGATGTTTGCCGCTCTGGCCTAACAGGGCCGGGGACTGACACACTCTTTAGCCCCCGCAGTGGTTTTCCGCTGGCGGGGGTTTTATTTTTGGGACGCACTCTTCGCCTTTTTGGGGCGTTAAGTTCCCGCAAAACCAAGGTCCGCGCTTGACGTTGCCTTGGTTATCCTCTAATCCCCGGTCATCCGACTTCAAGGTTGCTTCACAAACCTCGTTACAGAGGCGTGTGGGGCTATTGCTTTGGGATCGACGTGCATGGGCCGGCCTCCACCGGACGCACGGGCAACTTAAGCTGGTAAAACCGGCTCCGGATCTTTCCGGTAACTGATGGAGACGGCCAAAATGGCACGTATCGCAGGCGTAAACATTCCTACAAATAAGCGCGTCATCATTGCGCTTCAGTACATCCACGGCATCGGCGCTAAGAACGCTGGTGAAATCTGTGAGAAGGTCAACATCCCAGCCGAGCGTCGCGTTGCTCAGTTGACGGATGCTGAAGTGCTCCAGATCCGCGAAACAATCGACCGTGACTACATGGTTGAAGGCGATCT
>CAIUDK010000228.1 GCA_903897875.1 uncultured Hyphomicrobiales bacterium | reverse complement strand
TAGGTCTCGCCACGGATGATGCAGCCCAGCGCCACAGCACCAGCATAGCGCCCCGTTGCAATGGCCATACGAATGGCAGCGGGGATCTCCAGAGCGCCGGGAACGCTAATCACGTCGCACTGCGCGCCAGCCTGCGCAAAGGCGCGCTGGGCACCCGCCAGCAACATCTCGCCTAGGCCGTCGTAGAAGCGAGCTTCCACAATAACAAAGCGCGCCCCATCAACAGAGGGCTCAGCAGCTTGGGGGCGACGATCTGGTTCGGCCATTTGGGTCTTCCGCTAAAAAGATGAGTTCGTTCAATAGAGAGCCATGGCCTTAGAAGCAACTGCTTTACCGTCGGCGTGGCTTTTAACTGCGCGCGTCCACAAGCCTGGCCGCATAACGGGCCATCAAATCCACCTCAATATTGAGATGATCGCCCCGCTTCAAACCGCCCCATGTGGTGACAGCTAGAGTGTGCGGAATGAGCAAAACCGACAGCAGGCTGTCCTTGACGCTGTTCACCGTCAGCGACGTGCCATCCAAGCAGATCGAGCCCTTTTCGGCGATGAACTTGGCCAGCACCGTTGGTGCGCGAATATCAAATTTGGTCATGCCATCGAAAGCATTGAGCGCTTCAATCGTGGCCACGCCATCAACATGGCCGGTCACAAGATGCCCGCCAAGCTCGTCGCCAATGCGCAGCGAGCGTTCCAAATTGATCTTGGTGCCAAGCACCCATGAGCCCACCGTGGTGCGCGCCAAAGTCTCGGCCGCCGCATCCACATCAAACCATGTGCGGCCATTGGCCGTGCCAATATCCACAGCCGTCAAGCATGGGCCGTTGCACGCAATGGATGCGCCCAGCAAAATCCCATCGGCGGGATAGCTGCACGCAATGCGCATGCGAATAAGCGCACCGCGTTGTTCAATTGCCACCACTTCGCCGACATCAGAAATCAGGCCAGTAAACATCAGATCATCCTCTCAAACACGCGCAGACGATCTTGGCCTGCAAATGTATCCTCAAACACAGAATAGTGTTTGGGGTCGCTCAATGTCGCACGCGCTTTTGCATCAAGCGCTGGCACGCCCGCGCGCATCAATGGCTTGGGGCTGGTAAACATCACAACGTCATCGGCAAAGCCACCCGCAATCAAATGCTGCGCGATTGTGGGCCCGCCCTCGCTCATCACACGCGTAATGCCACGTTGTCCCAAAGCTTTGAGCGCTGCGCCCAAATCAATATGGCCATCAGCGCCAAGTGCCACGCGCTCAACCTGAATGCCATGCGCCTCAAGCGCAGCTTGGCGCTTCTCGCTCACATCCGGCCCACACAAAACGAGTGTGGGATACGTGCGCGCAGTAAGCGCCAGCCGCGACGTCAGCGGCAAGCGGCCATGCGTGTCGAGCACGACACGCAATGGCTTGCGATTTTCAAGCCCCGGTGCGCGCACATTCATCATCGGATCATCGGCCAACACAGTGCCCACACCCACCATGATCGCATCATGCAGAGCGCGCATCATATGCGTGCGATTGTTGGCGTGAACGCCGGTAATCATCAAACGCGGATCGTGATCGCCACCAGCGGCATAGCCATCCAACGTTTCAGCCAGCTTCAATGTCACCATCGGGCGGCCAAGCGTGATGCGTGTAATATGGCCCAGATTGGCGCGGCGCGCGTCTGCGGCACCGATACCTGCGCGCAACGCAATGCCAGCATTGACCAACAACCCGTGGCCACGCCCCGCCACACGCGGATCAGGATCTTCCAACGCCGACACAACGCGCACAATGCCAGCATTCACAATGGCGCTGGCGCAAGGTGCTGTCACACCATGATGGCTGCACGGCTCCAAGCTGACATAAAGTGTTGCGCCACGCGCCTGTTCGCCAGCCATACGAATGGCTTCGGTTTCGGCATGCGGGCGACCGCCGGGCTGCGTTGCGCCATGCGCGATAATCACGCCGTCCTTCACAATCACACAGCCCACTGCCGGATTGGGCGCGGTGACACCGAGCCCTCTGCGGCCGTAAGAAATAGCCGCTGCCATAAAGGCTGCATCAGTCACTTCTGATGGTGGGTGGAGAATGTCGGAACGCGCGCTCATGCCTCCCCGGACACCGGCTTGGTTGGTTTCTCATGAGGCGGAACATCTTGAAGCTTCTCTGGTTCGCCCACCAATTCATCAATGATGGTGCCAAAATCTGCGGCTTCTCGGAAATTGCGATAGACAGACGCAAAGCGCACATAGGCAACGGAATCCAACGAGCGCAGACCTTCCATCACCAATTCACCAACGCGATCCGTGGTGACTTCGTTATCGCCCTGACTCTCGAGCTGGCGCACAACGCCATTGACCATGCGCTCAACGCGTTCAGGATCAACAGCCCGCTTGCGCAACGCAATCTCTAACGAGCGCATCAGCTTTTCACGTTCAAACGGCACACGGCGACCGGACTTTTTCACCACCAAAAGTTCGCGCAATTGCACGCGCTCAAAAGTGGTAAAGCGCCCACCGCAATCAGGACACACACGACGCCGACGAATGGATGCATAATCATCCGTCGGGCGTGAATCCTTCACTTGCGTATCAAGACTGCCGCAATAAGGGCACCGCATACTCGTACCTCACCGGACCGAACTAGTCCGGCCCTTCACTGGTCAGTAGATCGGAAAACGCTTTGTCAGCTCAGAGACTTTTGCCTTCACCTTGGCTTCGATCGCAGCATTGCCCTCTTCGCCGTGCTGCGCCAAACCATCGAGTGTTTCGATAATCAACGCGCCCACCTGCTTAAACTCTGCCACGCCAAAGCCGCGTGATGTTGCAGCCGGTGTGCCAAGGCGAATGCCCGACGTAATCATTGGCTTTTCAGGATCAAACGGCACGCCGTTTTTGTTGCACGTGATATGCGCACGACCAAGAGCGGCCTCAGCCGCTTTGCCGGTCAGCTTTTTGCTGCGCAAATCCACCAGCATCAAATGGTTATCAGTGCCACCCGATACAATCGACAAACCACCCGCCACCAAAGTGTCCGCCAATGCCTTTGCATTGTCGACAATCTGCTTGGCGTAGACCTTAAAGTCAGGCTGCAAAGCCTCACCAAAGGCGACGGCCTTAGCCGCAATCACATGCATCAACGGTCCGCCCTGCAGGCCGGGGAAGATCGCTGAATTGAGCTTCTTGGCCAAATCCTCATCATTGGTGAGGATCAAACCACCGCGTGGACCGCGCAATGTCTTGTGCGTGGTTGTGGTGGCAATGTGGGCGTGTGGGAATGGCGAAGGATGCGCACCACCAGCCACAAGACCAGCAAAATGCGCCATATCCACCAAGAAATAAGCGCCAACAGCATCAGCGATTTCGCGGAAGCGCGCAAAATCCCAATGGCGTGAATAGGCAGAGCCACCAGCAATAATCAGCTTGGGCTTGTGCTCATGCGCGAGCTTCTCCACTGCATCCATATCAATGCGCTGATCGTCAGGGCGCACGCCGTAGGAAACAGGCTTGAACCATTTGCCAGACATATTGACCGAGGAGCCGTGGGTCAGATGCCCACCGGCGGCCAGATCAAGGCCCATGAACACATCGCCGGGCTGCAACAGAGCCAAAAACACAGCCTGATTGGCTTGCGAGCCAGAATTAGGCTGCACATTGGCAAATTTGCAGTCGAACAAGCGCGTGATGCGCTCAATGGCGAGCTTTTCGGCAATATCGACAAACTGACAACCGCCATAATAGCGACGGCCCGGATAGCCCTCGGCATATTTATTGGTCATCACCGAGCCCTGCGCCTCAAGCACAGCGCGCGACACGATATTTTCAGACGCAATCAGCTCAATTTCGTCGCGCTGACGGCCAAGCTCTAGCTCAATCGAGCGCGCGATTTCGGGATCCGATTCGGCTAAAGTCGCTCCAAAGAAGCTATTGGACATGGATGGGCGGACGGCATTGGCTTGGGTCATCAGGATCCCCTGCTCTAAAAAGCGCAGCCCAGCAGGGGCAAACGCGTGAAAATGAGGTCTAGGCGCCAGCAGCGTTCGGCCACAAAGCCAAGGGCGCATCTGGTATCTTAAGAGGCCCTCCGATTAGCAGGAAAAAGCTGCAGAGTGAAGGCTCTCATACCCCCTGCATACCGTTTGGGCGCCGTTTTGGACCACTTCTACCCCGATAAGATTGCTGCCATGCTGGGTGCGCAAAGCTCTGCGCCGGGCAACAAAAAACCCCGGGGTGAAACCCGGGGTTTTTTGTTTGCTCATATCGCCAGACGAAAACGCTTAATCGTCGTCGTCATTCATAGGCTTGAGCACATTGGCGCGCTGGGTCGCCACTGGCTGCGATTGGTTTGGCACTGAAGCTGTTGAATCAGGTGATTGCATCGGGGCCACAATGGCAGTTGCACCACCAAAACCATCGCGCTGATAAATATCTTCGCGGAATTGCACGAGGCCATCGCCAGCCCATGCGGTCACATAGACCCAATACACAGGCACAGCAGACGCAACCTTCACATCCACGCGCGCGCCAGAGCGGATCGCTTCATCGATATGGTCACGATCCCAGCCCGGCGTGTCCTTCAAAATCCAGGCAACATAGTCGCGGATATTTTGGACGCGCACGCAGCCCGACGACACAAAGCGGAAGTCGTCACCAAAAATGCCCTTGGAAGGCGTGTCGTGCATATAGACGCCATGCGGATTGGGAATGTTCACCCGCACCACACCTAACGAATTGAAGTCGCCACCCGGATCCTGACGGAAGCGGAAATGCGTCGCGTCCATCGAGTTCCAGTTGATCGATTCCGGTGCCACTTCAACGCCCTGCGCATTGATGACGCGGATCTTGTTGTCGTTCAGATAGTTCGGATCGTTCTGCATCTTCGGAATCAAATCCTTGCGGATGATCGAAGCGGGCACGGTCCAGAACGGATTGAAATTGATCTCGACCACTTTGGCCGACATGACAGGCGACTGGCGGTCAATCTTGCCAACACCGGCGGCATGATTGGTGGCCACGATGCCATTCTCAACCGTCTGCACAGCAGCGGCTGGGATGTTCATAATGATATGGCGCGGGCCCAAATTGCTCGAGAACGAACGCAAGCGCACCAGATTGATGTCGAGCTGGCGAATACGCTCAGCCACCGGCACATTGAGCGCCGTAAAGGTCTGAGCTGCCACAACGCCAGTCACACCAAGTCCATGACGGGACTGGAAGCGGCGCACAGCCGAATCAACATAAGAGTCAAACACAGGCGAAGCGCCCGCTGTCGCATCCAAATCGCCCGTGACAATCAAGCGCCGACGAAGAGCAACCACGCCCGCGCCCTTCGAGCCAACCTGCAAGGTCTGGTTTGTTGGCACCATCGGCCAACCACCCTGCGCCGCGATGGAGCGATAGGCTTCAGCTGCAGCTTCGGTGGCGGCAATGGTTTGCTGTGACAACAGCGGCGTTGAGGTGCGTGGCACGCCCAAACGCGCATCAGAATCGTACTTTTGTTCCCATTCAGCCTGCGGATTGAGAATGGCTGAAGATGCATCGACCGGGGCCGCGAGGGCCGCCAGTGAGGTCGATGAGGCCAGCGCCGCAGTCAAACCGGCAAGTGTCATGCCCTTGGCAAAAACGCGGCGGGTGGGGACAGAAAGCTCGGTCAAAGGGTCGCTCCGGATCGTCAACGGCGCCATCAAGGCGCAGGAATTCCCCCCAAAGCCGTTGGAGGGAGGCCAATACCGCGTTTATCACGGCATTCGTTAAAAAGGAACGAACAGCAAGGCTATTTTAAGGCGAAGCTAACTCTTTTATAGACGATAGCGGATCTGGTCGGTCCAGAAGCGCTCCAAGCGCGCCAAAGACTGGTTCAGACGCTGGAATTCATCGCCCGTAATGCCGCCAATCTGTTCAACCGTCAGCACATGCTTTTCATACAAACCAGTCACGGCCTGATGAATGTCATTGCCCTTTTCGGTCAGGCTGATGCGCACCGAGCGACGGTCCACACGTGAACGTGCATGGTGCAGATAGCCCATTTCGACAAGCTTTTTAACGTTGTAAGAAACGTTTGAGCCCAGATAATAGCCGCGTGTACGCAGCTCACCGGCCGTCAATTCCTTATCGCCAATGTTGTAGAGCAGCAGAGCCTGCACAGCGTTGATGTCCGAGCGACCGCGACGGTCGAACTCATCCTTGATGACATCCAGCAAACGGCGATGAAGACGCTCAACCATAGTGAGGGCTTCGATATAGGCAGGACGAACCTCGTTCACCCGCTCAACGCGTGCCTGACTGGCTTCGACTTTCACTGCAGTATTCATAACACACCCCGTCTCGAACCACGTCGTGAGCGGCAACTGGGCCAGCTCGTTATGGACCAATGTAACGGCGATCAATGAAAGCCAGTTTAAATAACAAGCTGAATCTTGCGTTTACTTTTTGAGGTGAATCAAGAGTAAACATAAGCGTTTATGGATGCTGAATCATTCTTAACCACGTCAGCGCAAGTCAAAGAGACAGAAAACCCTAAGTCTATTCGCTTTATAGCCACGCTATGACTGTTTAATAGTTGCGCTCTTGCGCCGCGTACCAGCTGATTACAAAGTAAGCCACAACAAGGGCCACATCGACAGCAAGTACAACCCGCCCTCCGGCCACAAAATCGGGCAGTGCTATTGTTATCAATGCATGGGCGATGGCGGCCAAAATCCACAAGACCCCGCCCCAAGGCGTGGCCAACCACATGCCCACCGCCGCCAGCAGATCAATCACCGCAAAGAAAATCACCGCGCCCATGATGGATGTGGGCAAAGCATCAAAGGCAACATCGCCAGCCAGAATGGTGCGCCAATGGATCAGGCCTTGGAACATCCAAAGCACACCCACCAACCGCATGAACAAGATCAGCGTCAGCCCCCAACGCTGCGGCTCGTCATGCGCATGCTCTTGCCCCAGACGAATAGTCTCAGAGCTCGCGGCAGCTTCGGCTTCAGCGGAACGACGACGGATCAAACGAATCTCCAGACAGCTGGATCGCGACAGTGACGACACTTCTCACGAGATGGCAGCGCGGATCAATCCTGAAGGCTTATTGCCAAGCCTAAGCCGCGCAGATATGACTCTCATATTGCCTTTAAAGATGACCAGATTGCGGATGAAATGTCAGATAGGGACACTCAAGAGCGGAAGGAAAGCCTCCTTTTGCGCAAAGTGAAAGCTAATCCGAAATCCGACTGGAAAATAAAAGATTTGGAAACCATCTGTCAGCAAATTGGAATGAACTGTACCCCACCTAGGGGCGGCGGTTCCCACTATCGCGTGTCTAGCCCCCTCGCTATGGGGGTGCTTACAATCCCGGCGGCCCGCCCTATAAAGGTGGTCTACATTCGACAGTTTATTGCTTTTGCAAACGTTCACTTGAGCAAGCTTGCTGAGGATAAGTCCTATGACTGATAAATCCTATCCTATCGTGATCCAGCCCTTATCAGACGAGGACGGCGGCGGCTTTGTGGCCTTTGCGCCAGACCTTTATGGCTGCATGTCTGATGGCGAAACGCCCGAAGAGGCTCTGGCGCATATCAAAGATGCCATTTTCCAATGGTGCGACGAGGCTAAACGGCTTGGTCGTCCGTTGCCTGAGCCAAGCCAGATTGCAGCCCCACCGTCCCATCCTGTGATCCGGGGTCCTGAGCCAAAAGCGGCAATGGTGCGAGCTTAGCCACCCAGCTCACTTTGCCCCCCCGACTTTCTGAACGCCCTGCCCTGTGCTACCCCATTCGCAGATAATGCAATCGGAGCAGGTCATGGCGTTTAAATCCTCCCCTCAGCTTGATCTGACCCAGCGCCCTCGGCGCAATCGCAAGAGCGATTGGGCGCGCCGGCTGGTGCGGGAGAATGAGCTTCACGTCAACGATCTGATCTGGCCGGTCTTTATTGTGGACGGCGAGCGCCAGCGTCAGCCTGTGGCCTCCATGCCCGGCGTCGAGCGCTTGAGCATTGATGAATTGGTGCGCGAGGCCACCCATGCTGCCAAACTCGGCATTCCAGCTCTCGCGTTGTTTCCCTACACTTTGCCCACCAGCCGCGATGAAAACGGCACCGAAGCGCATAATCCCGAAAACCTCGTGTGCCGCGCCTTGCGCGCGCTCAAGCGTGAAGTGCCCGACATGGGTATCATCACCGATGTCGCGCTCGACCCCTACACAAGCCACGGCCACGACGGCCTATTGCGTGGCGACGACATTGTGAATGACGAAACCGTCGCTGCCCTCATCAGCCAATCACTCAACCAAGCGCGCGCCGGTGCCGATATTATTGCGCCCTCTGACATGATGGATGGACGAGTGGGCGAAATTCGCCAAGCCTTGGATGCAGAAGGTTTTCTGGACGTCCAAATCATGGCCTATGCCGCTAAATACGCCTCGGCCTTCTACGGCCCCTTCCGCGATGCTGTGGGCTCAGGCGGCTATTTGAAGGGCGACAAGCGCACCTATCAAATGGACCCTGCCAATTCAGACGAAGCCTTGCGCGAAGTGGCACTCGACCTCGACGAAGGCGCAGACATGGTGATGGTAAAACCCGGCATGCCGTACCTCGATATTGTGCGCCGCGTGAAGGATACGTTTGGCGTGCCCACCTTCGCCTATCAAGTGTCTGGCGAATACGCGATGATTCAGGCCGCCGCGCAAAACGGCTGGATTGATGGCGACAGAGCGATGATGGAAAGCCTCATCGCGTTCAAGCGCGCCGGTGCCGATGGCGTGCTCACCTATTACGCCGTCAAAGTAGCGCAAACGCTGCTTGGAAAATAACAAAAACCTAAGCAGCCCGATCAAAACGCCATTCGGGCTGCATGGTTTTAATCATCATCATTTCCGAGATATTTTCACGCGACAGCAAGCCCATCAAACGCCCGTCCGTATCCACAACGCTCAAGGCTGGCGCATTGGCAGCGCTCAACACACCCAGCGCATCTTCCAGCGGCATATTGGCGGCTAGGGTTTGGGCTGGTGCGCGTAAAATATCTGTCACAAATGAATCAGGCGCACGATCCCGCAAAGCGATGATGAGATCCTCACGCACCAAAACACCGCAGGCTTTTCCTTGCGCATCCACAACAGGAAATTCATGCTGTGGTGTGGCCAACAACACCTCGACCGCATGTTGCAAATTGGTGTCGACGGTGATTGTGGCAAAGCGCGTTTCCATCGCATCCACAACAGTCAGGCCCTTCATCGTATCGCGCAATATGGATTCTTGAGCCTCACCCGCGGCCGCAATGTAGACAAAAATCGCGATGAAAATGAGAATGGGATTTCCAAACAATCCCAAAAAGCCCAATGCAAACGCAAAACCCTGACCAATGCGCGCCGCCAATTGCATCGCCTTTTGCGGCCCCACCTTCATTACCAACAAAGCATGCAACACGCGCCCGCCATCCATGGGAAAAGCTGGCAACAAATTAAACGCCGCCAAAAACAAATTGGCCGCGGCCAAACGCGCCAACAATCCCAAGCGCGGATCATCAATATGCTGCAACGTATCAGGCACAAAGACGCCGCCCAGCAGAATAAGCCCAAGCCCAATGACAATATTCACGCTTGGCCCCGCCAGCGCCACCATCAATTCTTGCTTGGGGTTATCTGGAATCCGCTCAAGATTGGCCACGCCACCAATCGGCAACAAAGTCACCTCTGATGTCTGAATCCCAAAATGCCGCGCCATCATAATATGGCCGAACTCATGCAGCACGACACAGGTGAAAATGAGAACGATGAACAGCACCGTTTCCAACGCCTCAGCCCGCCCGCCCCTGAACAGCGCGCTCAAGCCAATCCAGGCGAGAAACAAAATGAAGGTAATGTGGAGCCGAACGGCAGTGCCGCCAAAGCGACCGATAGTCATGGACCAAGGCACGGGCAGATCCTTTACGCAACGAATGTCAGTCTGTTAAGTCGCCAAGGGGCCCGCCTGTTCCGTTGCGCCCGAAGAGAGATGCTGGAATGGCAGCGAAGGTGAGCTTTTGGTCGCGCCACACCAACTTGGCTATATCCGCTCTATATCCCCACTATATCCCCTCGGCCGCTCCCTGCGCTTTTAAGTCCACGATCGCCATTTGCCTCTTGTGTCGCCGAACTATTCGACCACATCATATCGAGAGGTTTGCGCCCGTCGCGAACAGATTCCCTTGAGGCACACAGATGAGCCAATCGCCAAACTGGACCAACTCCACCATTCCACAAGCACCCGTGCAGTGGATGCCGGAATGGGCGCTCTATGGTGTGCGCACGCGCCGTATGATGGCCAGCGTGATCGACTTCTTTTTCATAACGCTTTTGTGCATGGGCATTTGGTTTCTGCTCGGCATCATGTCGCTTGGTCTGCTTTGGTTTATGCTGCCGCCGCTGTTTCCGCTTGTTGCCTTTTTCTACAACGGGCTTGGCATTTCGGGCTCGAACATGGCGACGCCCGGCATGCGCGCGATGGATTTACAGGTGCAACTGACCAATGGCGCGCGCGCGCCGTTTCTCAATGCCGCTGTCCATGCTGTTTTGTATTATCTGAGCTGGTGCTTTCCACCGATCTTTCTTGTCTCGCTGCTTGATCCTGAGAAGCGCTGTCTGCACGACATGCTCTCTGGCTTGATTGTGACGCGCCGCGCCATTTAAGGGCGTCATTGGACAGAGAACAGCAAAAGGATGAAACGAAATAATCCGAGAACTATTCTGCTAATGCACGACCTCAATGAAGCGAAAAATAAACAGCTCTGCAAGAAACAATTCTGCAAGAAACAATTTTGGAGGAGACGACCAGCGTGACGAGAGAGCCCCGTGACGCCCCTCAGTTTTATCTCACGGCACCAGCGCCGTGCCCCTACCTCAAGGGACAAGAGGAGCGTAAAGTTTTTACGCATCTTGTGGGGCGACGCGCGACTGGCCTCAACGATGCGCTGACGCAAGCGGGCTTTCGTCGCTCGCAAACCATCGCCTATCGCCCCGCTTGTGAAGATTGCCGCCGCTGCGTGTCTGTGCGCGTGTTGGTGAGCGAGTTTCGCCCCACGCGCAATATGCGTCGTGTGCTTGAGCACAATGATGATTTGATTGGCGAGATGTGTTCAGCCAACGCTACATCAGATCAATATTCTTTGTTTCGATCTTATCTCGATGCGCGCCACAACGATGGCGGCATGGCGGATATGTCGATGCTCGATTACACGATGATGATCGAAGACACGCATGTGGGAACACGCGTGGTTGAATACAGAAAACGCGGGCCCGATTCTTTTATCAATGGTCGCGGCACTGGCCCACTCATCGGGGCTGCTCTGACTGACGTTCTCGAAGACGGCCTATCGATGGTCTATTCTTTTTACGATCCCCAAATGGTCGATCGCTCATTGGGCACGTTCATGATCCTCGATCACATCGAGCGCGCCCGCCGAATGGGCCTGCCCCATGTCTATTTGGGCTATTGGGTCGATGGCTCGAAAAAGATGGCCTACAAGGCCCGCTTCCTTCCCCAAGAACGATTGGGCTTGAGCGGCTGGGATCGGGTGGAAAAATAATTGGGCGCGAACCCCAAAAGCGGGTCCAAAATCCACCCAAAAAAATCCGCACATCCGCACATCAGAATCGCAAGTGTCCGTGCGTGTGGGGACGCCAATTGCACGACTTAATTGGTGCAAACGCTCGGGATCTTGTCATCCGACCAATCGACTAGCGGGATGGGTTTGAGCGGCAGAGTGATCGCTTTGCCTTTGCGAACACCACGCCCAGTCACCAAGTTGAGGTCACAGTCTGTGAAAGAATTGGGGTCCAAAGTGTCATAGGACGTATAGGTAATTCCAAGCACAACGAACCGCTCTTCACGATACGCGAGCGTTAAAACCTGCGTCCAGCGGTTGCGACCAATCGCACTATTCTCGGATTTGATCCGCAAAGACCCCTTGCCCGAGACTTCTATACTGGGCAATTGCCCCCACAAAGGACCCGAGAACGCAATCTCCTTCTTCTTCAAGAACAGATTGAGCTTGTCATCTTTCGTTTGGGGATCTTGCACGGTCGAGTAAATATAGAGATCAGCAACCCCGTCAGCTTGCACCAAAAGAGCGCGATCAAAACCGCCATCGCCATTAAAATCAAACGTCACTGAGCCCAACACATCTTGGATGCGTGGCTCAGTCTCTTGCGCATGGACAAACGAACTGCTGACCACAAGCATTGCGGACAATAGAATTTGAAATAAACGTCTCATGTTCTGCGCTTTCAAAACATAAAATTGAAAATAACGCTTAACTGAACTTATTATTCTTTGGGAAACCCTTAGGTGGCAGTCGTCCAGCGTCTGAACGGGCGCCAACCCATTCCTTCAGCTCTGGCTTACTGACAGTAAACGTGCGGCCCGCGCTGTCTTTCCAAGTTAAACCTTCGCTCATCTTGAAAACCTTGGCGTCGCTCACGCTGCCATCACGATAGCGCTGCAGGCGAACACCCTTGCCGCGTGACATCTCTGGCACTTCATTCAGCTTGAAAACCAATAACTTACGGTTCTCGCCGATGATCGCGACATGGTCGCCTGCAGCCGGTGTGATGACGCAAGCTTTGGCTGTTTCATCGACATTCAACATCGCCCGGCCCTTGCGGGTGGAGCTGAGCATATCGTCTTGGCCGACCACAAAGCCGCGCCCATCAGACGCTGCCACCAGCATTTTTTGACCCGCGGTGTAGGGAATAACCGCAAAGATATCAGCGCCTTCGTCAATATCCACCATCAAGCGGATCGGCTCACCAAAGCCACGGCCGCCCGGCAGTTTCGACGCATCAATGGTAAAGACCTTACCATTGGTGGCCAGCACAAGAATCTTCCAAGTCGTTTCAGCGAAGAACGAAGTCTTCAGGCCGTCATCGCCCTTGAATTGCAGTGTAGACAGATCAGCAACATGGCCCCTGAGGGCGCGCACCCAACCCTTTTCTGTCACGGTGACAGTAATCGGCTCGCGCTCAATCATGGCCTCAGCCATATCAAGCTCACTCGTCTCTGGCATCGTGCCAAATGTTGTCCGACGCTTGCCGATCTTGGTATCTGGACCAAACTTCTTGCGCATTTCGCGGATTTGAGAAGCAATCGTTTTCCATTGCTTTGGCTCATCTGCCAACAAAGACTCAATCTCAGTCTTTTCAGCCACCAATGCATCATGCTCTGCACGCAATTGCATTTCTTCTAGTCGGCGCAACGAGCGCAAACGTGTATCAAGAATGTAATTGGCCTGCACATCCGACAAAGCGAAGCGCACCTTCAAAGCATCCTTGGGCTCATCTTCTTCGCGAATGATGCGAATGACTTCATCAAGACTGAGGAAGACAATCAACATACCTGCGACAACTTCGAGACGATGCTCGATTTGTCCCATGCGATAGCGCGAACGACGCAAAAGCACATCGCGGCGATGATCGACCCATTGGCGCAAAACTTCATGCAGCGCCAACACACGGGGCACCACACCATCCACCAACACATTCATATTCATAGAGAATCTGTTTTCCAGCTCACTCAGCCGGAACAAGGATTCCATCATCATTTCAGGATCGACGGTGCGGGTGCGAGGCTCAATCACAACCCGAACATCTTCAGCCGATTCATCGCGAATATCGGCGATCAGCGGCAGCTTTTTATCGTTCAGCAGCTCAGCGACTTTCTCAATAAGCCGTGACTTTTGAACGCCGTAGGGGATTTCAGTGACCACTGCCACCCACGTCCCACGCCCACTGTCTTCCTTGGTCCAGCGCGAGCGCACCCGGAACGAGCCGCGGCCCGTTTTGTAAGTCTCTGCAATGGCTTCGGGGCTATCAACAATGATGCCGCCGGTGGGAAAATCAGGCCCCGGCACAAAAGCCAACAGTTGTTCTGTCGTAGCTTGCGGATGAGTCACAAGATAAAGCGAAGCATCGCAAAGTTCAGCGACATTGTGGGGCGGCACCGAAGTCGCCATACCCACCGCAATACCTTGCGAGCCATTGGCCAGCAGATTTGGAAAAGCTGCAGGCAAAACAATAGGTTCTTGCTGATCGCCGGAGTAGTTGTCGCGGAAATCAATCGAATCTTCGTTGATGCCTTCCAGCAAAAGCCGGGCGACATCGGTCATACGGGCTTCGGTATAACGATAGGCAGCTGCGGAATCGCCGTCGATGTTGCCAAAGTTGCCTTGGCCATCAACCAACGGATAACGCGAGGAAAAATCCTGCGAG
>CAIUDK010000227.1 GCA_903897875.1 uncultured Hyphomicrobiales bacterium | reverse complement strand
GGTGGCGCAAATAAGCGCGGGCCTATGGGCAAAATGGCAGAGATGTTTGGACTTGGCGGCGGTGGCCCCACACCTGAACAGCTCGAAGCCATGCAAAAACAAATGGGCGGCGCTATGCCCAATTTGCCAGATGCACCGCCAGCATCGGCAATCGCTCCAACGCCAACTGCTCCCGGATTGCCGGGACTGGGCGGCATGAAATTACCGGGCCTCGGCGGCGGCCTGCCCGGTTTTAATCCCTTCGGACGGAAGAAGTGAAACCGATGGAGATTCGCGTGAATATGTTTGACGTCTTCAAGAGCATCAAAGCACAGCTCGATGCGGCGAACATTTACTACGACACGAAATCGTATCGTGATGATGCGTTTTCGTTCCTTGTGCATGTGCCCGGTGAATACTGGGAAATCGATGTGCGCGAGGACGGCTCAGTGGATATCGAAGTCTTTGTGTCAGAAGGCATGAAAGACGATCCTTGGGCCGCGATCGAACAATTGGTCGAAGACCATAAACCTGAACCTGAAACCAAATAACTGAACCCTGAAAGGTCATACTATGTCACTTAAGATTCGTTTGTCGCGCGGTGGCGCAAAGAAGCGTCCCTTCTACCGTATCGTTGTTGCTGACTCGCGCATGCCACGTGATGGTCGCTTTGTTGAGCGTATCGGCACGTTCGATCCATTGAAGGCTAAGGACGCAGCTGATCGTCTCGTGATCGATGCTGAAAAGGCTGCTGCTTGGATCGTAAAGGGCGCACAGCCTACCGATCGCGTTGCACGTCTTTTGGAGACTGTTGGTGTTGGTAAGCGCACTGTGCGCAACAACCCTGAGAAGGCTCTGCCAAAGAAGAAGGCTCAGGAGCGTAACGCTGCTAATGCCGCTGCAGCCGAAGCTGCCGCTGCCGCACCTGCTGCAGAATAAATAAAACAGCTCAACTGGAACAAGATAGGGATCGCATAAATGAAAAACGATTCTGGTCTTGTTCCGGTTGGCAAATTTGGCGCACCCCATGGTGTGCGTGGGCAAGTACGATTGAAATCGTTCACACAAGATCCGCTCGCCATTGCCAAATATGCGCCACTCCAAGATGCGCAAAAACGTCTCTACGAATTGGCCTCCGTGCGCCATGTCAAAGACGATATTTTGGTGGCCCGCGTGAAAGGTGTTGAAGATCGCACCGGCGCTGAAGCCCTCACCAATCTTGAACTGTTTGTGCCGCGCGACAAATTGCCGGCCCCACAAGATGACGAATTTTACTATTCCGATCTGATCGGCCTACGTGCGCAAACCTCTGATGGCGCGCCGATTGGCGTGATCAAGAATGTGCTGAATTTTGGCGCTGGTGATATTTTAGAAATCACGCCAGAGCCTGTGCAGACCGAGACCTTGCTCTTGCCCTTCACGCGCGTTGTTGTGCCAGTGATTGATGTGAAAGCAGGCTTCGTTGTGGTTGTCATGCCAGACCATGTGTCTGGCGAAGATCAGCCAGACTGACATGTGGTCCGCAACGCTTTTTACGCTCTATCCCGATATGTTTCCCGGCGCGCTTGGCATGTCTCTGTCTGGCGATGCGCTGGCGCGTGAGCTTTGGGCGCTCGAAGTGCGCAACATTCGCGAGCACGGTTTGGGTAAGCATCGCGCGGTAGATGATACGCCCGCCGGTGGTGGTGTTGGCATGGTGATCCGCGCTGATGTTTTGGCCACAGCGCTCGATGCGGGTGTGGCGGCAGACGATCCGCGGCCCAAACTATTGATGAGCCCACGCGGGCGACCTTTGACGCAAAAGCGTGTGCGCGAATTGGCCACAGGTCCCGGTGTGGTGATTGTGTGCGGGCGCTTTGAGGGCGTTGATGAGCGCGTGATTGAGGGGCGTCAATTAGAAGAAGTCTCAATCGGCGATTATATTTTGTCGGGCGGCGAGATCGCCGCCATGGTCACGCTTGATGCCTGCGTGCGGCTCATTCCGGGTGTGATGGGCAAGGACAGTTCTGGCGAGGACGAGAGTTTTGAGAACGGCCTGCTCGAATATCCCCATTACACGCGTCCGCGCGAATGGGAGGGCCGGGCCATTCCTGATGTGTTGCTCAGCGGCGATCACGCCAAAATTGCAGCTTGGCGGCGCGCGCAGTCGATGAGCCTAACAAAGGCCCGAAGACCCGACCTTTTGCCGGATCTTGCCAAGAAAAGCTAAGCTTTCCGGCCTCGACAATGGCCAGCTTATCGTGTACTGACCTCCCGGTAAGTTAAAAAAACTTACGACCAACTCAAAAACAGCGTTCCGAAACGCTCGCCATAAGGCGAAACGGAGAAGTATTATGAACATTATTGAACAGATTGATGCCGAACAGGCTGCCCGTCTATCTGCCGGCAAGGAGCTTCCTAAGTTCCAGCCAGGCGACACCGTCATCGTCAATGTGAAGGTGAAGGAAGGCGAGCGTACGCGCGTTCAGGCTTACGAAGGCGTTTGTATCGCCCGCAACGGTGGTGGCCTCAACGAGAGCTTCGTCGTTCGCAAGATTTCTTATGGCGAAGGCGTCGAGCGCGTTTTCCCGCTCTACTCCCCAAACATCGATTCCATTAAGCTCGTGCGTCGCGGTAAGGTCCGTCGCGCTAAGCTTTACTACCTGCGCGATCGTCGCGGTAAATCAGCACGTATTGCTGAAAAGATGGAGAGCGCAGCCGAGAAGGCCGTTCGCATCGAAGCTAAGACCGCTAAGAAGGCCAGCGAAAAGGCTGCAGCAGCAACTAAGGCTTAAGGGCTTTTTACGCTGTAGAGACGAAAAACGCGGCCCCAAAAGGGCCGCGTTTTTGTTTGGGGGTGGGCTTGTTGAAGGGGTGAGCGATGGCAGCACATGAGTTTTGTGTGGTGACGACCACGGCCAAGTCTGACGCGACGGTCCAAGCCCTTATTGATGGCGTTCTAGCTGCCAAGCTTGCCGCCTGCGTGCAGGTTTTCCCGATCCAGAGCCATTATGTTTGGAAGGGTGAGCGGTGCCAGGAGACTGAGCAGCTTTTGATGATGAAAGCCAAAAGCGCTGATTTTGCTGATCTGGCCGCGCTGATCAAACGCCTCCATGATTATGAGACGCCGGAAATTTTGCGCATGGACGTGGCTGACGGCGATCCAGCCTATTTGGGCTGGATAAGGCAAATCACGCGCTAGTCCTCAGACGGGTGCGTTGAGCATCCAGCGATGGCCGAACGGATCGCGGAAGACCGCAAAGCGGGTGCCCCAGAAGGAATTGGTGGGCACGTTCTCGCCCTTGGCCCCAAGTGAGGTGGCGCGGGCAAACACGTCATCAACCTCTTTGGGCGTGTCATATTCGAGACTGACTGACATGGTCACGGGCTCCCCGGGCAGTGGGGGGCGGGTATGGCCAAATTCTGGGAAGACATCGGCCAGCATGACAGAGCCGCCGTTAATGTTGAGCTCGCAGTGCATAATCCGCAGGCCGTCAATGGAGGGCATGAACGCACGCTGTTGGGCGCCAAAGACATTGGTATAGAACGCGATGGCCGCAGCGGCGGGGGTCACGGTCAGATATGGCGAGACTCGAGGGCGAACTGTCATTGCAACTCCAAATAGATAACCCAAAGATAGATGACCTTAGGTAGTATGTACAAGACCCACTTCCCCCCGGGGCCTCTTTGGGGGTAAGAGAGATCATCAATGAGGGCAGAAGCGGCTTCGCAGCTCCAAAGAATTCTATAGGGCAGAGATTGATATGGCTCAGACACAGACGGCACGCACGCTTTACGACAAGATCTGGGACGACCACGTGGTCGAGACACAGCCTGATGGCACATGTCTGATCTACATTGATCGTCACCTCGTCCATGAGGTTACAAGCCCTCAAGCCTTCGAAGGGTTGCGTCTATCTGGACGAAAGGTGCGTGCGCCGCATAAGACTCTCGCCGTGGTTGACCACAACATTCCAACCACCGATCGTCACGCCCCCATTTTGGATGCCGAGAGCAAGGCTCAGATCGAGCAGCTCGCGCAGAATGCTGCCGACTTCCAGCTCGAATATTATGATGGCTTCGATAGCCG
>CAIUDK010000226.1 GCA_903897875.1 uncultured Hyphomicrobiales bacterium | reverse complement strand
TTCGCGCTTAGCGCCAATCGACACCAGCAGGTTGAGGCAGGCCAGTGCGGCAGCACCTGCACCCGAGGCCACAATCTTCACGTCTGAGATTTTCTTGCCCGACAGCTCCATCGCATTGGTGACGGCTGCGGCAACGATAATGGCAGTGCCATGCTGATCGTCATGGAAAACCGGAATCGCCATGCGTTCGCGCAAGCGCTTCTCGACCTCGAAACATTCAGGGCCCTTGATGTCTTCCAGATTGATGCCGCCGAAAGTGGGCTCCAAAGCCGCAATCACATCGACAAGGCGATCAACATTCTTCTCGTCGATCTCGATGTCGAAAACGTCAATGCCAGCGAATTTCTTGAACAGAACCGCTTTGCCTTCCATCACCGGCTTGGAGGCCAATGGGCCAATGTCGCCAAGGCCTAAAACGGCGGTGCCGTTGGTGATGACGGCCACAAGGTTCTGGCGGGCGGTGAGCTCGGCAGCCTGGCTCGGATCGGCTGCAATGGCCTCGCAGGGGGCCGCAACGCCCGGAGAATAGGCCAGAGCCAGATCGCGCTGATTGCCCAAAGGCTTGGTGGGCTGGATCTCCAGCTTACCGGGCTTGGGATAACGATGATAAATGAGCGCGCCAGAGCGCAGGTCATCGGACATTTTCGACGTCATCTTAGTCCCTCAAATTGTCTTGGAGAACATGTGTACTTTGTTGGCGGCCACATTGGAAGGGTCAGGAACAGCTTGGAAAGAGTTAGGAATAGCTTGGGAAGGGTTGGAGCGCCCAGCACGATAGGCAATCACCAACCCAGCATAATCACCAGTCGCATGAAGCGCATGAAGCCAATGGTGGAGGCCACGGCAAAGCCGTAGAGCCCGCCAAAAATATGCCGATTGAGGATGTAATATCTGAAAAACTGCCACGGAAACTCCGTGGGTAGTCGCAGCATCATGGCCAGACGGCTCTTCCGCTTCTCGACCTTTTGCAGCTCGAAATAGGTTAGCTCTTTACGAATCACATCTGCCAGCCCCCTAAAGGACTTATGCAAAATGCGCCCCTTCAGCAGCACGACATCGGGCGTGGCGGGCACGGAATCGTGCACCAGACTGGTGACGTAACGGCTGGCGCGCCGGTCATAAAGCCGCAAGCAAATCGTGGAATCAGCAAAGGGCGCAGGAGTTTCGCGCTGCGGATAGACGATGGTGACGCGCATGCGAAAGGTTTTGGCGGGCAGCGTTTCGCCCGATAGCAGGGCGCGCAACTCGTCGCGTAGCGGCTCGCTCAACCATTCATCAGCGTCGAGATTGAGAATCCAATCATGCTTGGCCTGATCTTCGGCGAAGCGTTTTTGGGGGCCATAGCCGACCCAATCATTATGGACAACGCGGGCGCCCAGACTGCGGGCCAACTCTTGCGTGCCATCGGTGGAGCCGGAATCGACGACGATGATTTCATCGACCAATCCGGCAACCGATTGAATACACCGACCAATCCGATCAACCTCGTTTTTGGCGATGATCGTGCAGCTGACCGCGATGCGAATATCAGGCGTTGCCCTCACAGGCTTCGACCCATCACCCATCGCGGTCGCTAATGTCATTTAAGCCTCTGGCAGATTGAGGCGAATATGCAATTCGCGCAGCTGCTTAGGCGTCGCAGCCGAAGGTGCACTCATCAGCAAATCTTCCGCGCGTTGGTTCATGGGGAACACAACCACTTCGCGCAGATTTTCTTCGCCAGCCAGCAACATCACGATGCGATCAACACCCGGCGCAATACCACCATGGGGAGGAGCGCCGTATTGGAACGCGCGATACATGCCGCCAAACTTTTCGATCAGCACATCTTCGCCGTAACCAGCTATTTCGAAAGCCTTTTTCATTACGTCGGGGCGATGGTTACGAATGGCGCCGGACGACAATTCAATGCCGTTACAAACGATGTCGTATTGGAACGCGGTGATGTTGAGGATCGCGTCCTTGTCGTTCTCCGAGAGCGCCAAAAACGCATCACGATCGAAGTTCGGCATAGAGAATGGGTTGTGGGAGAAGTCGATCTTCTTCTCGTCCTCATTCCACTCGTACATTGGGAAATCGACAATCCAGCAGAACTTAAACACGCCCTGCTCTGTCAGGCCCAAATCATTGCCGATACGGGTCCGGGCCAAACCGGCCAATCTCGCGGCCTTAGCTTCCTGATCGCAAGCAAAGAACACCGCATCACCAGCCTTAAGGCCAGCCTTTGCAGCGATTTTCTGTTGAATATCAGCAGGCAAAAATTTCGCGATGGGGCCCTTGCCCACCAACTGATCGCCTTCAGCTTCAAAGATCACATAGCCTAGGCCCGGCGCACCTTCTCCGCGTGCCCAATCATTGAGCTTGTCGAAGAACGAACGAGGCTGAGCGCCTGCACCTGTGGCTGGAATGGCGCGCACAACGCCGCCAGCCTTGATGACGTTTTTGAAGGCGTTGAAGGTGACGCTATCGGATGAAAATTCTTCAGTCACATCAGCGATAATCAATGGGTTACGCAGATCTGGCTTATCGTTGCCGTATTTCAGCATGGATTCACGATACGGAATCATTGGGAATTTTTGCGTAACGGGCATGCCGCCGCCAAACTCCTCAAACACGCCGCGCAACACAGGCTCAACAGACGCAAACACATCTTCCTGCGTCGCAAAACTCATTTCAATATCAAGCTGATAGAACTCGCCGGGCGAACGATCGGCGCGGGCATCTTCATCGCGGAAACATGGCGCGATTTGGAAGTAGCGATCAAAGCCAGCCACCATCAGCAATTGCTTAAACTGCTGCGGCGCTTGGGGAAGTGCATAGAACTTGCCCGGATGAATACGAGACGGCACAAGAAAATCGCGCGCACCTTCAGGGCTTGAAGCGGTCAGGATAGGTGTTTGAAATTCAAAGAAATTCTGCGCCTTCATGCGGGCGCGCAGGCTGTCGATGATCTGGCCGCGCAGCATGATATTTTTATGCAAACGCTCGCGACGCAAATCCAAGAAGCGATAGCGCAAACGGATATCTTCTGGATATTCCACATCGCCAAACACGGGCATTGGCAGTTCTGCCGCAGGGCCCAAAACTTCGATGGCGGTCACATAAATCTCGACCATGCCTGTGGGCATATCGGCGTTTTGTGTGCCGTCTGGGCGCAGACGCACCTGACCATCAATCTTCACAACCCATTCAGAACGCAGAGGTTCTGCTGCCTTAAAGGCCGGGGAGTCAGGATCGACCACGCATTGGGTGATGCCGTAATGATCGCGAAGATCGATGAACAGCACGCCGCCATGATCGCGGATGCGATGACACCAGCCCGAGAGACGAATGTCAGTTCCGGCGAGCGCTTCGTTAGGCTGCGAACAATGATGGGTGCGATAGGGATGCATAATAATCTCAAACTTCAGGGCGACGAAGTGTCGCAGATTCGGGGCAAAAGCGCCCATGATTAGGGCGCGAAAAGCACATGAGGGGGTGGTTTTGTCAAGAACACTGATGTTCCACCCACTTGCACTCTCGCGTCAGCCGATCCTTTGGGCTATAGCAGAAAAATGAGTCTCATTATCTCAAGCGACGATCTCGCTGCAGCCTGCCTCCGCCTTAAAAGCCACGGTTTCGTGACCGTAGATACCGAATTTCTACGCGAAACAACATTCTGGCCAAAGGTTTGCGTCATTCAAATCGCCTCCGACGAGGAAGCGATAGCCATTGATACGCTTGCTGAGGGGCTCGATATGACCCCCTTTTTCGAGCTGATGGCCAACCCGGCCGTGGTCAAGGTGTTCCACGCCGCCCGCCAAGACATTGAAATCATTTGGAATTTGGCAAAACTGATTCCAGCCCCGCTGTTTGATACGCAGGTGGCGGCTATGGTTTGTGGCTATGGTGATCAGGTGAGCTACGGCGAGCTGGCGCAGTCCGTCTGCAAGGTAACCCTCGACAAATCCTCACGTTTTACCGATTGGTCGCGCCGCCCATTGTCGGAAGCTCAGATCACCTATGCGCTGGCTGACGTCACTTATCTTCGCGATATTTACCGAGCACTGTCTGAAAAGCTTCACAAATCTGGCCGGATGAACTGGCTGATTGATGAAATGAGCACGCTAACAGCGCCCGCAACCTATGAGCAGCACCCCGACCAAGCTTGGGAACGCTTCAAAAATCGCGTCAAAAAACCCCGGGATTTGGCGGTTTTGATGGAAGTTGCCGCTTGGCGCGAGCGCGAGGCGCAGGGCCGAGACGTGCCGCGCTCACGGGTTCTCAAGGATGATATTCTCATCGAGATCGCGCTGACGGCTCCTAAGACTGTGGAAGGTCTCGGGAATCTTCGCGCATTCCCACGTGGCCTCGAAAAATCTCGTGCCGGGGCTGACATTATTGTCGCCGTGGAGCGCGGATTGGCTCGCGATCCCAAGACCTTACCTAAGATTGAGAAAGACCGTCGCAGTGGCGGCGGGGGTGGTGGAGCCACCACGGAATTGCTGAAAGTTCTGCTGCGCCAAGTCAGTGAGCGCCATGGCGTTGCTGCTAAAATGGTTGCCACAATCGACGATTTGGAAGCCATTGCCACCAATGACAATGCCGACGTCCCTGCCCTAAAGGGTTGGAGGCGCGAGCTTTTTGGCACTAAGGCGCTGGACCTCAAACACGGCAAGCTGGCACTAGCGGTTGAGAATAATAAGGTCATCACGCTAGAGTGGCAGGACACGCCCGTGGGAAATGACACGCCCGTGGGTACTGAAGCAACACCAGAGACAGAGGCGGCTCACTCAGACTAACTGATTGAGCCACCAAACTTATTTCTGATCAGGAACAGAAAATCCGTAGCGCGCAAACACAGCGCGCGCTTGCGGGCTGGTCAAATAATCCAGAAATTTTGCCGCGTCTCCAGCCTCTTTTTTCGCAACCAAAGCCGCTGGATAGACAATCTCTGGATGGCTTGAGGCTGGAAAAATGCCGACCGTGCGAACGTTCTTTTCCTCAAGTGCGTCAGTGGTATAGACAATTCCAAAGGCCACCTCGCCGCGCGCCACAAGCGCCAAAGCCGCCCGCACATTGTCGGTCTGGACCAATTGGGGTGACACAACATCCCAAACACCCAGCGCAGTCAGCGCCGCCCGCGCATACCGCCCAACGGGAACCGAACCCACCTCACCCGTCGCCACACGCACGGACACTAACCTGCCACGCAGGTTTTCCGCTGTGATTTCAATGGGGGCCTGTGCGGACGATGCGGGGGCGATCAAGGCCAGTTGATTGCCCAAAATATCCTTGCGCGAACCGGCATCAACAAGCCGACGCTCGTTCAAAAAATTCATCCACTCACGATCGGCGGAGACAAAAACATCGGCGGGCGCACCCTGCTCAATCTGGCGCGCGAG
>CAIUDK010000225.1 GCA_903897875.1 uncultured Hyphomicrobiales bacterium | reverse complement strand
GGCTTGGTGATGTAGTCGTCTGCACCGGCATCTAGACCGGCAATTTTGTCTGGTTCGTCACCACGCGCTGTCAGCATCAAGATGGGCGTGAGCTTGGTACGGGGGTCAGAACGCCAACGTTTGGCTAAAACCAATCCACTTTGTCCTGGCAACATCCAATCGAGCAAGATGACGTCAGGTAGAACGTCATCTATGGCCGCTTGGGCTGCATCGCCATCTTCCGCTAAAACCGCCAACATCCCATGGTGGCGTAGATTGACAGAAATGAGCTCTGCAATGGCTTTTTCATCTTCAACAACTAATACGCGTGGAATCTTCATACCGACAGATTAATTATTCGTATTCATAGCAGCCTCGATATCCGCCAATGGGGTGTGGCGCACATCTTCGCCTTTGACAATATAAATAATGAATTCCGCGATATTTTTGGAATGATCACCAATACGTTCAATCGCTTTCGCAATGAATAGCAGGTCCAAGCTGGCCGAAATTGTGCGTGGGTCTTCCATCATGTAAGTGATGAGCTTACGAACAAAGCCATCAAATTCTTGGTCGATCATGTCGTCTTCGCGCAAGATAGCAACAGCAGTTTGAACATCTAGTCGAGCAAAAGAATCTAAGGCTTTGCGCAGAAGGCCAGACGCAAGTTCACCGCAAACACGTAAATCTGAAGAAGGCAATGCACGGGGTGCTACGCCGTCAATGATGGACTTCACCATACGGGCAATTTTGGCAGCTTCATCTCCCACGCGCTCTAAATTTGCCGTGGTTTTAGACATAGCAACTAGCAAACGCAGGTCACGTGCGGTGGGTTGGCGACGGCTAATCACAGATGCGATTTCGCGGTCGATTTCCACTTCCAATGCATTGACACGGTTTTCTGTGACCAGCACATCATCCGCAACCTCTACACTGAAGTTAGAAAGCGCGTAGATCGCTTGACGAATTTGCGATTCGACTAAGCCACCAATCTCCATCACATTGGTGGAGATTTGATTGAGCTCAGCATCAAATTGTGAGGATAAATGTTTATCAGGCATATGGGTCTCTCTCGTTTTAGCCGAAACGGCCAGTAATGTAATCTTCGGTTGCAGTCTTAGTGGGTTTGAAGAAAATTTGTTCAGTTTCACCAAACTCAATCAATTCACCCAAATACATATAAGCAGTGAAGTCGCTGACACGTGCTGCCTGCTGCATGTTGTGGGTCACGATGGCGATCGTATAGTCTGACTTTAATTCATTGACAAGCTCTTCTACTTTGCCTGTGGAGATAGGGTCCAGCGCAGATGTTGGCTCATCGAGCAGTAGAACAGAGGGTTTGACTGCAACGCTGCGTGCAATACACAAACGCTGTTGTTGACCGCCCGAGAGTGACAAACCATTTTGTCCCAGCTTGTCTTTGACTTCGGTCCATAAAGCCGCCTTAGACAAGGCCCACTCTACGCGCTCATCCATCTCGCTATCGCTAAGGGTTTCGTATAGACGCACACCGAAAGCAATGTTGTCGTAAATAGTCATAGGGAATGGCGTGGGCTTTTGGAAAACCATACCTACACGCGCTCTCAAGAGGTTTAAATCTTGACTTTTATCTAATATATTTTGTCCATACAAGTTAATCTCGCCTTCAGCACGTTGCCCAGGATAGAGGCTGTACATGCGATTGAGTGTTCGCAACAGGGTGGATTTGCCACAGCCGGAAGGACCGATAAAAGCGGTGACCTTGCGGCCCTCGATTCTCAGGCGGATGTCATGGAGCGCCTGCGTGGCGCCGTAGAAGAAATCCAAGTGGTCGATGTCGATGAGGATCTCGGCAGCGGGTGTGGGAGCTCCACCGGGCGCCGCATCGGCAGGCGCAGGGACAGACGGAGAGCGGACGGCAGGCGCAGGCGGGCGGGTGTCCATGAGAATGGGAGCAGTGGTTACCATTTGTAGCGGTTGCGAAGCCGGGAACGGAGCACAATCGAAGCCGCCGCGATCAGGGCGACGATCAGGAGAAAGACGAAGGCGGTGCCGTATTGCACCCGCTCGGTGTATTCGTTCTGCGGAATCTTCGAGCTGACGACATAGATGTGGTAGGGCAACGCCATTACACCCTGAAAGAAAAAGTCGCTGAACTTGTCGACCTGCCAAGGGAGCTTGTCGTGCACCACATAGGCCGCGGTGAACATGATCGGCGCAGTTTCGCCCGCCACGCGCGCGATGCCGAGAATCGACGAGGTGAGAATTCCCGGCAGAGCGTAAGGCACCACGTTCTTGCGGATCGTCTGCCACTTGGTGGCACCCAGCGCGAGCGAGCCTTCACGGAAGCCCTTGGGCACGGCCTTGAGCGATTCCTCGCTGGCAGTGATCACCACCGGCAGCACCATGAATGCGAGTGTGAACCAACCCGCGAGCAGCGAGACATTCCAGCCGAAGAAGATCACGAACATGCCGAAGCCGAACAGGCCGAACACGATCGAGGGCACGCCGGCGAGGTTAAGAATCGCGAGCCGCACGAAGCGGATGAAGCGGCCCTCGCGGGCGTATTCATTGAGGTAAATCGCGGCGCTCACCCCGAGCACAAGGGCAATGGTCATCGAGCCGACCACCAGTAACACGGTGCCGACAATGCAGGGAAAGATGCCGCCCGCAGAGTAAATGTAGCTCTCGGACTTCACGGTGGCCACGTCCGGATGCTGCCGCTCGAAAGCTCGGTAGTCTCCTTCGCCCAGCTCCATTTTCTTTCCCTGATACTCGAACACGTGCAGCGATTCGGGCGCCTCCGTGAGAAACGTGGTG
>CAIUDK010000224.1 GCA_903897875.1 uncultured Hyphomicrobiales bacterium | reverse complement strand
GATCAGCAAATTGGCGCGGTTCTCGTGAAAGCCAATCATCTGCGCGATGGGGCCAGTGAAGAGCGTGAAGCCGCCTGATACAAGCGCAGTATAAGCTCCATGTTTGCGCATGGTTTGAACCAGTGTGCGGCCACCCGTTGTGAGTGTGATGCGCTCGGCGATCACTTTGGCGACGACCTCGACAGCGAGACCTTTGAGCAAAGCCACGCGCTCCCGCAAGGCTGGTTCAAAAGCAATCTCACCACGCATGGCGCGCTCGGTGATGGCGGAGACATGTTCTTTTTTGCCGACGAAATCGGCGAGCTCATCAATACATTCTTGCCCGATCATGGTTGAATCCATATCGGCCAAAAAGAGCTTCTTGCGGCGCGTGGCGCTGGCTTGCACAAAGACGTCGATGGGCAGATTGCCAATCTCAGTGCGCAGGCGATCACTCAAAGCGCGGTTGTCGATCGGGCCCGAAGGTGCGAAAGCGATATCAACGGCATGCTCTGGGGCGAGCCAATCGGGCGCGGCTGCTTCTGGCAGATGCTTGGCGATGGCGCTGAGCAGGGCTGGGCTGAGGGCTTGAGCGCCGGGTGCGCTCACAAGAGTGACCACACTGGGTAAAGAATGTTGAGGCAAAGTGTTATGGGGCATGGAGAGCAACTCGGAATGTCTGAGCTTGTTGACCGGATCGGGGCTGGCCCGACCGGGCAGGGCGGACGTTATGATGCCATCCTCATCGCAGGACCGACGGCCAGCGGCAAGTCCGCATTAGCCATTTCCTTGGCTCAGGCGTTCAATGGCGTGGTTGTGAATGCCGATTCCATGCAGGTCTATCGCGATTTGCGGGTCATTACGGCCCGGCCCACGTTGGAAGAAGAGGCCAGCGCCCCGCATGCTATGTTTGGCCATGTCGATGGGGCGATCAATTATTCCGTTGGCAAATGGGTTGTGGATGCCAAGGCCGAGCTAGTGCGCATTGCCGCAGCGGGCCAGACGCCCATTCTGACGGGCGGCACCGGCATGTATTTCAAAGCCCTGCTTGAGGGACTGTCTGACATCCCGCCCGTGCCTGATGAGATCCGCGAACAGATCCGCGCTGAGGGAGAAGGGGTGGACCCCGCCGAGCTTCACGCCCGCCTGAGCTTGCTGGACCCCCAAACCGCCGCCCTCCTGCGCCCCACCGATCCGCAACGCATTTTGCGCGCCTTAGAGGTGTTTGCAGCCACTGGCCAATCTTTGGCGAGCTTTCAAGGCAAGCGCACGCCGGGCCTGCTTGATCCAACGCGCTGCTTTGGTGCGTTTCTCGAACCCAACCGCGCCGCCCTTCACGAGCGCATCAACACGCGCTTTGAGATGATGATGGAGCAGGGCGCTGTTGAAGAGGTGGCGCAGTTAGCCAAGCGAGACTTGGACCCAGCGCTGCCCGTCATGCGCGCTCACGGTGTGCCAGCATTAATCGCATGGATGCGTGGTGAGATCAGCCGCGAGGCCGCCATTGAACGCGGACAGACCGACACGCGCCAATATGTGAAACGGCAAACGACATTCGCCCGGCATCAGCTGCCGGGGTTTGTTTGGGTGGCGGTTTAGGGGAATTATTGCTAAGGTGGATTATTAAAAGGAGCGAGGCTTATGGCTCTTAAAATAACTCCCTATTCCAGCGCAGATTATTTGAAGTCCGAAGAGGATATCGCTGCCTATCTCGCTGAGATCCCAGAGGATGATGATCCGGTTCTTATCGCTCACGCTCTGGGCGTAGTGGCGCGGGCCCGGAACATGAGCCAGCTGGCGCGCGATACGGGGCTGACGCGTGTTGGCCTCACCAAGGCGTTGGCGCCCGATGGAAATCCCAGCTTTTCAACGATAACAAAAGTTGCAAAGGCCTTGGGGCTGCGGATCATGTTCGTGCCGGTAAAGCCAACCTGACGCACTTCCCCCAAAGCGCCTGCCTTCGATCTTTTAGCCCCCAGCACATAGACACATGCTGGGGGATGTTTGCAAAACTAATGGCCGCTGGAACCATGTTCGGCACCCGCATGGGCTATCGCCTCGGCCATATCAGCCTGGATCTTTTTGAGCGTCGCCCCGCTTGGATCAAGCGCTTCAACAGCTTCATCATCCGAGCGATCACCCGTATGGGCTTTACGCAGATTTTTATAGGCTTCCGTGCGATGCTCAACCTCAACCTCGGCACGACTGACGGTGCTATGGGTGGTGGCATAGGTCATTCCAATTTGCCCCACCGCAACCACACCCAGCACAATGGATGCGTACCAGGCCTTTTTATTGCTCATCAGTACGGCTAACGAGGCAAGGATGATTCCGACTTCGGCTATGAGCTGAGAATTTTCAAAGCCCTCTGTTGCGTTAAAATGCGCGTTAATGAGGGGCACATAACTGGACGCCCATTCACCGGTAATCTTTCGCTCTGCGGCATAATCAGCATAGAGCCGCACAAAACGGTCGCGTACTTTAGGGTTCATCTGTTCAGCGCCTTGCGAGCGCATATTTTCGATATTGACCAAAATCACGCGATATTTCGTGCTAGCGCTTGTGGCATCTCCGCTGGCCTGCGTTTGTTCAATCATTGCACGCATCATTTCATTGCGCGCACCACCGACAAGAGCCGAACAAATAGCCACTAGGACACCGATGATAGCCATGGTGAGACCAATGTATTTGCCATTATCACCACCATGGGCCGCATGCGTCGTATGTTCGGCGTGCTCAAGAACGTTCCCCATAATTCATCCTTTCAAATTTAAAAAAAATGGCTCAAAAAATAACGGCCGACTTAGGCCGACAAAATATTTATCGGACCAGCAAGGTGTCAATTGCTAAGCATGGAAAAGCGACCTGTGTCGAGATAAAATCGACAAGCATTTCATATCTGCCCGGTCTTCATGCAAAGCTCAGTCTTTCTCCCCAAGCCCACTCCTTCCCTCAAAGCCCAGTCCTTCCCCCAAAGCCCAGTCCTTCCCCCAAAGCCTAAGGTCCAAAGCCCTTGACGCCCCTGAGCGCCGGGGGTAACCTTTAGAAATTCTCCCCATATCCGGGGCGATAAATGGATTTTGACAGTGAACACGACACATCTTGTGGTGGTATCGCGAGCGCCAAAGGCGGGGAGAGCTTAAGCTCTCATCCTGTTGATGGCGCATTTGAGGCCCCTTCGAGGGCCTTTTTTGTTGCCTAAAATCCTTCAAAGAGCCAAGACCATATAAACAACAGCAGACCGAGACGGAGACGAACAATGTCGAAGCAGATGACCGGGGCGGAAATGGTCGTCGAGGCCCTTAAAGATCAGGGCGTGGATGTTTTATTCGGCTACCCAGGCGGTGCCGTTCTCCCGATTTATGATGCGCTCTTTGTCCAAGACAAAGTGAAGCATATCCTTGTGCGTCACGAACAGGGCGCTGCCCATTCGGCCGAGGGCTATGCGCGCTCGTCGGGCAAGGTTGGTGTGTTGCTCGTCACATCCGGTCCTGGTGCGACCAATGCTATCACCGGTCTGACCGATGCTTTGATGGATTCCATTCCGCTGGTGTGCATCACCGGGCAGGTGCCAACGCATCTGATCGGCTCTGACGCGTTCCAGGAATGTGACACGGTTGGCATCACGCGCCATTGCACCAAGCACAATTATTTGGTCAAGCGCATCGAAGATCTGCCGCGCATTTTGCACGAGGCGTTCTATATCGCGTCGCATGGTCGGCCCGGTCCT
Organism: uncultured Hyphomicrobiales bacterium; assembly: GCA_903897875.1. GTDB lineage: Bacteria > Pseudomonadota > Alphaproteobacteria > Rhizobiales > Beijerinckiaceae > Terripilifer. The sequence continues at coordinate 1,329 of CAIUDK010000224.1, read as the reverse complement.
GTCGTCATCGATATTCCAAAAGACATTCAGTTCTCAACCGGCACTTACACCGGCCCTAAGAACATTCAGCACAAGACCTATCAGCCCAAGGTGAAGGGCGAGATGGGCTCCATTAAGCAGGCTGTTGAAATGATGGCGCAGGCCAAGCGTCCGGTGTTCTACACCGGCGGCGGCGTTATCAATTCAGGTCCAGAGGCGTCTGCATTGCTGCGCGAATTGGTTCAGCTGACAGGCTTTCCTGTCACATCCACTTTGATGGGGCTTGGTGCTTATCCCTCCACTGGCAAGAACTGGCTGGGCATGCTGGGCATGCACGGCACGTATGAAGCCAATAATACGATGCATGATTGCGATCTGATGATTGCGGTTGGCTCGCGTTTTGATGATCGCATCACCGGTCGTCTTGATGCCTTCTCGCCGGGGTCAAAAAAGATCCACATCGATATTGATCCGTCCTCGATCAATAAGAATGTGAAGGTCGATTTGCCGATCATTGGCGATTGCGGTCACGTGTTGGAAGACATGGTGCGTTTGTGGCGCACGGGTGGTCATAAGTCGGATGCTAAGGCGCTTGGCGCATGGTGGAAGCAGATTGATATTTGGCGTGGGCGCAAGTCGCTCAGCTTTGTTCAATCGGGCACAACCATCAAGCCGCAGCACGCCATTCAGCGTCTCTATGAGCTGACACGTTCGCGCGACACCTACATCACGACCGAAGTGGGTCAGCATCAGATGTGGGCTGCGCAGCATTATGGTTTTGAAGAGCCAAACCGTTGGATGACATCGGGTGGTTTGGGCACGATGGGCTATGGCCTACCAGCTGCCATTGGTGTGCAATTGGCGCATCCAAAAGCCTTGGTTGTTGATGTGGCTGGTGAAGCCTCCATCTTGATGAACATGCAGGAAATGTCGACGGCCCTGCAATATCGTCTGCCAGTCAAAATCTTCATTCTGAACAACCGCTATATGGGCATGGTGCGCCAGTGGCAGGAATTGCTGCATGGTGGCCGCTATTCGGAAAGCTATTCGCAGGCCCTGCCAGATTTCGTGAAGCTGGCTGAAGCCTATGGCGCGCATGGTATCCGGTGTTCGGACCCTGCCAATCTTGATGCAGCGATCATGGAAATGATCGACACGCCAAATGCTGTGATCTTCGATTGTATCGTCGATCAGGCTGAAAATTGCTTGCCGATGATCCCATCAGGCAAGGCGCATAATGAGATGATCTTGCCAGAACTCGCAGGTGAGGCCGCCGTAGAAATGGGCAGCGTCATCGACGAAAAAGGCAAAATGCTCGTTTAAGCCATCAGAAAAACAGATCATCTAGGG
>CAIUDK010000223.1 GCA_903897875.1 uncultured Hyphomicrobiales bacterium | reverse complement strand
CTGCGGATTCGCTCGCAAGGCATGGGCGGTGAAGTCTATGCAGCTCTTGGTGCAACGCCTATGTCGATTTCCCCGGGGGAGACGGGCGTGGCGCTGGAGCGCGGCACGATTGATGCCGTTGAATTACTGGCGCCTGTGAATGATTACCCAGTTGGCCTCCACCGCTATGCGCCATTTTATCACATGCCCGGTTTTAATAAGCCCAATGGTGCAGGCGAGGCTTTGATCTCTCTGTCAGCCTTTGCGGCGCTGCCAGTCGATCTGCAGAAGATTGTTGAAGTGGCCTGTGCGGCTGAACATGCGGCCGCGTTAAGCGAGGCTGAGGCCAGCAATTCGCGCGCGCTTAATGAGCTTGTTGGCCAAGGCGCAAGACTGGTGGCGTTTCCACCCGACGTGGTTGCTGCCGCTCGTGACCACGCCAAAACGGTTTTGGATCGTAAGGCCAAGGAGAGCGAGCTGGCTGGTCGTATTGTTCAGTCCTACCGTGACGCTCTGAGTGTTGGCCGTGCTTGGTCGCAAGTTGAGGCCTATATGGAGCAATCGTTGCGGGCGACGTAAGGCTTGGCAATAGTAAGCTTTAGCGATGAATCGGGTCGATCCATTTCACCGCTTCGGGCTTTTCAGCGGGCTCAATGTCAAGGTTCACAGTGGTGGCCTGTCCGTCGCTGCGAACCAGAACGCATTCTAGCGTCTCATCGGCGCTGGCGTTGATCTCTTGGTGGGGCACGAAGGGCGGAACGAAGATGAAGTCGCCGGGGCCTGCCTCGGCGGTAAATTCCAAATGGTCTCCCCAGCGCATGCGTGCTTTGCCCTTAATGACAAAGATGACGCTTTCGAGAGGTCCGTGGTGGTGTGCGCCCGTCTTGGCGCCCGCATGGATGCTGACCGTGCCGGCCCAGAGCTTTTGCGCCCCAGTGCGGGCAAAATCGATAGCCGCCTTCCGATCCATACCGCCTGTTTGAGGCACGTTCGTGCCATCCAGCTCAGAGCCGGGGATCACTTGAACACCATCCGTTTTCCAACGTGGCGCGGAGGCGGGGGCAATTGTCATGTCAAACTCCAATAATGGGGTTAGTCTAGCCTATTTCCATCGCGCAGGAGAGGGGTTATCGATCTAAAAGGTTTGCGAGACCGTAAATCCAATGGTTGCTTTCCGGGCTGGAACTAGTCGGTTTGCAGTGCAGCATTATGTGTTAGATAGAGGCAAGGGCCATTTTTGGTCCATATATCCATTTCGCGCGATGTTATGCGCTTGATCAGGAATTGGTGATTCATGCGACGTTCTAAACTTCTCCTTGTGGTCGCAGGGGGCATTGCCTTTTTCGCTGTAGCGATTTCGGTGTTTCAATTTGTGGCTAAGCCCGCTTTGATCCGCAGCTTCATCTCTAAAGCGCCGCCGCCAGTGACGACAGTTGCCACCGCCGTCGCGGCGACGGAATCTTGGGTGCCGCGCTTGGCGGCCATCGGAACCTTCCGTGCTGTTCAAGGTATCGACATCGCTCCGCAGGCTGCTGGAATTGTTCGCGCCATCAATTTTGAATCAGGTGGGGATGTTGCAGCTGGCAAGGTTCTCGTCGAGATTGATGATGCGTTGGAGCAATCCGATCTGAAGTCCAATATTGCCGCCTTGCGCAATGCAGAATTGGCGCTCGAGCGTCAGCAACAATTGATGGCTGGTGGATCAACGACCCGCGCGAGCTTTGACCAAGCGCAAGCCAATCGTGACCAAACAGCTGCAGCGGTTGAGCGCACACGCGCCTTGATCGAGCAGAAAGCTATTAAGGCCCCATTCGCCGGTCGCCTCGGATTGCGTAAGATTGACGTTGGCCAATATGTGACGCCCGGCACTGGCCTTGTTACGCTGCAGCAATTGAATCCAATGTATATTGATTTTACGATTCCGGAGCAAAGCTTTGCTCTGTTACGAGTTGGTCAGATGCTCGAACTCTCGGTTGATGCTTATGCCGGCAAGGTTTTTCAAGGTAAAATCGCATCTATTGATGCGCGGGTGAGTGCAGAGACGCGCAATGTCTTGGTGCGCGCGACGGTAGAGAATCCAGAAAAATTATTACGCCCCGGTATGTTCGCCAATATCGCGGTTTTGGCTGGCGAGACACAAAGTGTTGTTACGCTGCCAAGAACAGCTGTGACATTCTCGCTCTATGGCGATGCCGTGTTTGTCGTCAAGCCTCTGGTGGTTGATGAAAACAGTGCTCCGCCGCCAGCTGACGTGATGACAGTCGAGCGCCGTTTTGTGCGAACGGGCGATGTTCGAGGCGAATTTGTCGCGATTACCGAGGGCGTCGCCGCTGGTGATCAGGTTGTGTCAGAGGGGCAATTGAAATTGCTTCCATCATCGCGTGTTCGTGTCGATAATTCCAACGCACTGCAGCCGCTCCCGACTCTGCCGAAGCAATAGGTTGCATCATGTCTAGCTTTACCGATCTCTTCATACGCAGACCTGTTCTCTCGACGGTCGTTAGCCTGTTGATTCTGCTCGTTGGCTTGCAGGCTGGCTCCAAGCTGCAAATTCGCCAATATCCTGAATTGTCGCAAACGACGATCACGATCACAACGACCTATCCGGGCGCAACTGCTGATCTGATTAAGGGGTTTCTCACCACACCTCTTGAGCAAGCGGTTGCTAGCACCGAGGGCATCGACACTTTGGTGTCGAATTCTCAGCAGAACACGTCCATCATCACGCTGAACTTGCGTTTGAATGCCAATCCTGATCGCGCGATGACCGATGTGTTGTCGAAGATCAATCAGGTGAAAGGCTCTCTGCCGCGCGAGTCCAATGATCCGATCGTGGTCAAGAAGTCGGGGCAGGGCTTTGCGCTCATGTATATGTCCTTCAACTCGAAGGATCTGACGCCTGCCCAAATTACAGATTACCTGACACGCGTTGTTCAGCCTGCTTTGCAGACGATTGAAGGTGTTGGTAACGCGGATATTCTTGGCGGACAGACGTTTGCGATGCGCATCTGGCTGGACCCCAATCGCATGGCCGCTCAAGGCATCACGCCAAGCGATGTGCGCAATGCGCTCGCTGCTAACAACTTCACCACTGCAGCCGGTCAGATCAAATCTGACTATACACAGACCAGCATCAACGCGCTCACTTCGCTCGATAGCGCGCAAGCCTTTGCGCAGCTCGTGATTGCCACGCGCGGCGATACGCTCATTCGTCTGGGCAATATCGCTGATGTGGAGCTTGGGCCTCAATCGGTTGATTCCTCCTCTGTGTTTGATGGTCTTAAAGCCGTGTTTGTTGGAATCTACGCGACCCCAACAGCTAATCCGCTCGATACAATCGACAACGTCCGCAAGGCGTTTCCAACCCTACAGGCACAAGTGCCCGCAGGCTTGGAAGCCTCCATTGCCTATGACGCGACCTCATTCATTCGCTCATCTATCTGGGAAGTGGTGAAGACGCTTGGTGAGGCTGCGCTGATCGTTGTGGTCGTCATCTTTCTCTTTTTGGGTAATCTGCGCTCGACGCTGATCCCCATCGTCACCATTCCACTGTCGCTCATCGGCGTCATGATTATTCTTCTGGCGCTTGGCTATTCTATCAATCTGCTCACGCTACTCGCCTTCGTGTTGGCGATTGGGCTTGTGGTGGATGACGCGATTGTTGTGGTGGAGAATATTCATCGGCACATCGAAGAGGGGCTCACGCCGTTCGACGCCTCCATCAAGGGTGCGCGCGAAATTGCGGCCCCCGTTATTGCCATGACCATCACGCTGGCGGCGGTTTATGCGCCAATCGGTTTTGTGACGGGACTCACAGGCTCGTTGTTCCGTGAGTTCGCGTTCACGCTGGCTGGCGCCGTTGTCGTGTCCGGCGTCATTGCACTGACTTTGTCGCCCATGATGTGTTCGCTGTTGTTGAAACCGCGCCATGCTGAAACGGGCGGTCAGTTTTCGGATTGGCTTGATGCGCGATTTGAGCGTCTGCGTCTTCGCTTCGAAGGACTTTTGCATAAAAGCCTCGACTTCCGCGCTTTGACTGTGGTCGTTCTGGCTGGTGCGCTGGTGTTGACGGGCGTGTTGTATATTTCGACGCCAAAAGAATTGGCACCAGAAGAAGATCAGGGCTTCTTGCTGCATCTTCTCAAGACGCCGCAATATGGCAATCTGGACTATCTCGAACAATCAACAGCAAATTTGCAGAAGATTTTCGACACGATTCCAGAAAAAGCGCATGTCTTTGGCATCAATGGTTCGGGTGGTGTGCACACGGCCTTCGTTGGCCTCATTCTCAAAAATTGGGAAGATCGTCAGCGTAATCACAAGCAAATTTTGCAAGCGCTGCAGCCTAAGCTCTCGACCATTCCAGGCGCGCAAGCTTTGGCCTTTTCGCCGCCGGCCTTGCCCGGCTCCACCGGTGGCCCGCCGCTACAATTCGTGATCCGCACCACAGGCGATTATAAACAGCTGGCCCAAGTGTTGGCTGAGATTCAGGCGGCCGCGCAAAAGAGCGGATTGTTCATCTTTACGGATGGCGATTTGAAATTTGATACGCCACAGATCGAATATAAAATTGATGCTGCCAAGGCCAATCGTCTTGGTATCTCCATGCAGGATATTGGCTCTTCGCTGGCCACATTGCTGGGTGGAAATTACGTCAATCGCTTCAATCTGTATGGCCGCAGCTATCAGGTCATTCCGCAAGTGCCGCGCGAGTTTCGCTTAACGTCTGATTGGCTCAATCGTTATCAGGTCCGCACGGCGTCTGGTGAGTTGGTGCCGTTGTCAACGGTTGCTAGCATTTCGCAATCGGTGCAACCCAATGCGCTGACCAGCTTCCAGCAGCTCAATGCTGCAACGCTTTCGGGCGTGCCTTTCCCGGGCCGCACTTTGGGTGAGGGTTTGGAATTTTTGCAGCAGAAGGCGAAGGAAATTTTGCCGGAAGGCTATACGGTCGATTATCAGGGCGACAGTCGCCAATATGTTCAAGAAGGCAATACGCTCGCCATCACCTTCTTGTTCGCGCTGATCGTGATCTTCTTGGTTCTGGCCGCGCAGATTGAAAGCGTCCGCGATCCGATCATCATTCTGATCGCGCTACCAACCTCAATGTTTGGTGCTTTGTTGCCGCTCTATGTGCTGGGCAATATGGGGGCCGGCTCGATCAATATTTACACGCAGATCGGATTGGTGACGTTGATTGGATTGATTTCCAAGCACGGCATTTTGATGGTCGAGTTTGCCAATCGTCTTCAGGAAGACACAGGCATGACGCCGCGTGAGGCGATTGAACATGCCGCAGGTGTGCGTTTGCGCCCCATTCTGATGACAACCGCTGCTATGGTGGTTGGCATGGTGCCGCTCATTCTGGCCAGCGGCGCAGGGGCGCGCAGCCGCTTTGACATCGGGCTTGTGATTGCGGCCGGCATGTCGATTGGAACGCTGTTCACTCTGTTTGTGACGCCCACGATCTATACCTTTATCGCGCGCAATCATTCCCATGAGCGGGGCGTGAAGGCTCAGGCCGCCCAGTCGTCCACCCTCGCGCCTTAGCTGGCATTTGCCAGACTGAGGGTGGATCGGCTATCGCATCCATAACTGATACGGATCGGCAAGCCGATCCGCTTTGTCATTGCTACGGATCGGCACGCCGATCCTTTGGGGGCGCCCTTGGGGCGGCCATCGTGTTTGAGGCTCATATGACCGCCAATGATCCCGTCAGCAGACGGCGCACCTTTGCCATTATCTCGCATCCAGATGCGGGTAAGACAACGCTGACTGAAAAGCTGTTGTTGTTTGGCGGCGCCATTCAGCTTGCCGGTGAAGTGCGTGCCAAGGCCAATCGTCGCCAAACACGATCCGATTGGATGGGCATTGAGCGCGAGCGTGGCATTTCGGTTGTCACCTCGGTGATGACCTTTGAATATGGCGATTGCGTTTTCAACCTGCTCGATACGCCGGGCCATGAAGACTTCTCTGAAGATACTTATCGCACCCTGACAGCCGTCGACTCCGCCATCATGGTGATCGATGCCGCCAAGGGTATCGAAGCGCGCACGCGCAAATTGTTTGAAGTGTGCCGTCTGCGAGATATTCCGATTGTGACCTTCATCAACAAGATGGACCGTGACACGCGCGATCCGTTTGACCTCCTCGATGAAATTGAAAAGACTTTGGCGCTTGAGACAGCGCCGCTCACCTGGCCGATTGGCCGAGGTCGTGATTTTGCTGGCACTTATGATGTGCGCAAAAGCACTGTGCGCTTGATCGATTCAGAAGAGGCACCGCACAAGGTTGATGGGCCCAATGATCCATCCATCGCGGAAGTTTTGCCTGAACATGAACG
>CAIUDK010000222.1 GCA_903897875.1 uncultured Hyphomicrobiales bacterium | reverse complement strand
GCGCTCCACACATTGTTGTAGCCAACGCGCGCGCCCACAGGCACATCGCGCACCTGAACAATCGGTGCCTCAAGATACACAACGGTCTGCATCGGATTGGGCGCATCAGGCGTCGGATTGCCGCCATACAAAGCATAGCCGGGGCGGGTCAGATCGAAGTGCGGCTTTTGGGGCAGAAAAATGCCTGACGAATTCGCCATGCTGATTTTAGCAGACGGATAAAGCGCTGCGCGCTTTTTGAGCGCTGCAATCTGCTGATCGTTCATCGCATCATCGCGGCGCTCGGACGAGACGAAATGGCTCATCACAAGTGCTGGCGAAAATGTTGTGTCGGCGGCGAGCGCCGCAGCATCGGCCTCGCTGAGCCCAAGCCTGTTCATGCCCGTATCAAAATGCAAAGCAGCAGGGCCAAAATCGCCCTGCATCCATTCACGCACTTCAGCCACATCACCCAATACGGGGCGCAATTTGTTGGCCGCATAAAAAGCGCTTGCTCCGGGAAACAATCCGTTGAGCACATAGATCACAGCATCTGGCACAAGCTTGCGCAGCGCCTCGCCTTCACTGGGAATGGCCACAAAAAACGTTTTGCAGCCGGCCTTTGATAAAGCGAGGCTCGCTTGCGTCTGCCCAATACCATAGGCATCGGCTTTCACAACGGCGCTACATTCTGCCGTACCACCACGCGCAGCCACCAAACGCCAATTGGCCACAAGTGCGGCCATATCAAGCCGCAGCGTTGCGTTCATTGCGTTGGTCGGCATTTTGGGCGTGTGTGTTTGTGTCACGATTACATCCGTTCGGGCAGCGCATCTTCACGCGCAAGATTGGAGAAGCGTGTTAGCTCGGCCTCAAACGCAAGATCAACTGTGCCTGTGGGTCCGTGACGCTGCTTGCCGATGATAATTTCGGCGCGGCCATGTTGGCGTTCCATCTCCGACATCCACGTCACATGTTCTTCAGTGCCGGGGCGCGGCTCGCGGTTCTTCAAATAATATTCTTCGCGATACACAAACATAACAACGTCGGCGTCCTGCTCGATCGAACCCGATTCACGCAAATCCGACAATTGCGGATGTTTGTCATCGCGCTGTTCCACTTGGCGCGACAGCTGCGAGAGCGCAATCACTGGCACTTCCAATTCCTTGGCGAGCGCTTTGAGGCCCGTGGTGATTTCCGTCAATTCCTGCACGCGGTTGTCGCCCTTGGACTTGGAGCCCGACAGAAGCTGCAAGTAATCCACCACCAAAAGGTCAAGCCCACGTTGGCGTTTAAGACGACGCGCGCGTGCCACCAATTGCGCGATGGAAATACCACCGGTCTGATCGATGTAGAACGGAATTGTTTGCATCTGACGCGATGCTTCAGAAATGCGCTGGAATTCATTGTCGGTGATGTCACCACGACGAATTTTGTAAGACGGCACGCCCGATTGTTCGGCGATGATACGAGTGGCCAATTGCTCGGACGACATTTCGAGCGAGAAGAAGCCGACGATGCCGCCATTGGTTGTCTCGTGTTGCCCATCAGGCTTCACAGAAAACTGATAGGCCTGCGCAATGTTAAACGCGACGTTCGTTGCAAAGGCAGTTTTGCCCATGCCGGGTCGTCCTGCCACAATCACAAGATCGGATTTTTGCAGACCACCCAATTTGCCATCAAGATCAGCCATGCCGGTGGCGACACCCGACAGCTTTCCATCGCGCTCATAGGCTTTGGCAGCCAAATCAACGGCATGCGTCAGCGCACTGGAAAAGCTTTGAAAGCCGCCGTCATAGCGACCTTGTTCCGCAATCTCATACAGTCTGCGCTCAGCCTCTTCGATCTGCGCGCGGGGCGCAAAATCAACCGGGGAATCATAGGCGGAATTGACGACGTCTTCTCCAATCACAATCAGATTGCGACGAATGGCGAGATCGTAAATCGTGCGGCCGTAATCTTGCGCATTGATAACGCTGGTCGCTTCGGCTGCAAGACGCGCCAAATATTGCGGCACAGTCATGCCACCCAAATCGTGATCGCCCAAGAATGTCTTGAGCGTGACGGGCGTTGCAATTTTACCAGCGCGGATCAGCTGCGCCATCACTTCAAACACGCGCCGATGCAGTTCCTCTGAAAAGTGCTCAGCCTTGAGAAAATCCGACACGCGATCGAAGGCGTCGTTGTTGACGAGAACAGCGCCAAGCAGAGCCTGTTCAGCTTCCACATTGTGGGGTGGCACGCGATAGGTTGGTGTCTCTGGCTGCTGCGCCAAAGCTGGAAGTCGGGCCGCAAGTTGTTCCACAATCGCCATGGTGTTTCGCAAATTTTCTTTTAACGGAAGGGTGTCATAAGCGCGGACGCTCTGCTGTGAAAGCAGCGCGCTTGTTTTGGCATGGTCTCATCGCAGCTGCGAGTCATCTCTTTGTTGCATCGAGGTTTTCCTTGATACACACAGGCCATGATCTCCTCCGAATTTGGTGCTTGACCGTAACCGTAGAGCGTGAACTTGCGCAATAAAAAACGCCCGCGACAGACGCGGGCGTTTAAGGCTGTGATATTGCTATGTCTAGCCGATCCTTAAATGAGCCGGATGCCGACTCACCTTAAGAAAACGAGCTAAGACTAGCGGTCGCCGAGGCTGCCGCCGGATGCTTCCAAAGCAGCGCCAACTTCAAGGCCGAGATCGGCGAGTGAAGTCTCTTCGCGCATGGTGAGGGTTTCACCAGCTGCCTGACGCTCTGCTTCTTCTGGTGAACGTGCAACGTTGACCGTGATGTGAGCTTCGACTTCAGGGTGCATCTGCACTGGGATCGAGTGAAGGCCGAGGGTCTTGATCGGCAACATCATCATGATCTGGTTACGATGAACGCTTACGCCGCCAGCTGAAACGATTTCAGCGATGTCGCGTGTCGATACTGAGCCGTAAAGCTGACCAGTTTCACCAGCCTGACGGATGATGATGAAGCTCTGACCGTCAACCTTCTCGGCAACAGCAACAGCTTCAGCGCGCAATTCAAGATTGCGGGCTTCGAGCTGGGCGCGCTGGCCTTCAAACTTCTTACGGTTGGCTTCTGACGCACGGAGCGCCTTGCCAGCTGGCAGAAGGAAGTTACGTGCGTAGCCGTCCTTAACGCGGACGACATCGCCCATTTGGCCGAGTTTAGCGATACGCTCTAGAAGAATAATCTGCATGGTGAACTCCTAAGATGGTTCGGTTTCGTTTGGGGGTGAGGGTAGAACCACTGCCGGACGTGCCAGCGGGAAAAACATGTCAACGACGCCAATCAGCGCCATGACAATGAGGGGCAGGGGCGCCAAAATCACATTGACGAAATAGGTCGCCGTCAAAAGCACGCGCCCGTTTTGAAAGCGGCGTGCCAGCATGTGAAGTACAGCTAGTCCTTGCAAAGAAAAGGCTGCGCCAAGGGCCGCAAGAGCCACGAGCGCAACCACGCGGATTTCGCCCTCGCGGGTCAGGAAGCCAACCGTCGCAACCAGCGCCAGCGCCATCCACTTTGGCATGCGCAAACTGGCAGGCAGATCAGGCCATGTCCGCGTCAACAGACCGGAAATTTGCGCAACGCGCGCAGCGAGCCAAAGGTTGATGCAGAGGGTGGCAACACTCCAGACAGCCAGCACAGCGGGCGTCGCGCGAACAACCATCGTGGTCAGCGAGTCAATTGTGAGGCCAGCGGGCAATTCGTCTTGCGAGCTCAGCGCATCCTTCAGCATTGGGGCAAGCTGCTGGGAAAAGGCTTCGATGCCTTGCTCGATGGAGGCGTAATTGCTGACCGCCAAAGAGACGGTGGCAATGGAGAGCGCGAAGGAGAGGGCTGCAATCCAAGCCAGCAAAACGCCAGGCTCGCCTTGCGCGCGCAAAAAGCGAGGGGCTTGCTCATTGGCAGGCTCTTGGGCGGCCAATACACCAAGCCCAAGGGCTGGCATGGCCAGAGACACGAGGTAAACAACAGCCATCAAGGGATGGAGAAACAGGCCAACAAGAAGAGCACCCGCAGCAGTCGCGATGAGGCCAGCGTTGAGACCATAGCCAATTGAGGCGAGCATAATGGGCAGCGGAGCAAAGAAGCTCAACGCAAACGCAGCCATAGTGCCCTTCACCGGTAAGGAGAAGAGAACGCCAGCGGCAAAACCCGCTCCAATGGCTGTAAAGATGCTTTGTATCACCGAGCTGTCCCGCAAAGTGCGGTTAGAGAGAGATCAACCATCAGGCTGTCTTCCCAACCAAACCCATCGAACCATTCCGATGAGCCGTATGAATCCTCTAAAGGAAAAGGTCGCCGCTCGAAAGCGGCGACCAAAAGTCTTAGCTGATCACGTAAGGGAGCAGGCCGAGGAAACGCGCGCGCTTGATAGCACGGGCGAGTTCACGCTGCTTCTTGGCAGAAACTGCCGTGATACGTGAAGGCACAATCTTGCCGCGCTCTGAGATGTAGCGCGAGAGCAAACGTGTGTCCTTGTAGTCAATCTTCGGTGCGCTTGGACCTGTGAAAGGGCAGGTCTTACGACGGCGGAAGAATGGGCGACGTGCTGCTGCAGTTGTCGACATTAGAAGTTGCCCCCTTCATAGCCAGAATCATCACGCGAACGACGTGGACCACGATCACCGCCGAAACGGCCACCGCCACCACCACCGCCGCCGCGACGCTCACCACGATCTT
>CAIUDK010000221.1 GCA_903897875.1 uncultured Hyphomicrobiales bacterium | reverse complement strand
GTCCGATTGAACACTGTTTCGTTTGTCCGGCGCGGAGCCCTTCGAGCCCGGAGTAGGCTCGACGGTTCATTCGAAGGCGGAGACACCGAAAGACGGGGAGAACCCCTGCCGCAGACGCGACCTTTCGTTCAGCCCCCGGCCGGAGCAAAGCGAGACCGCCTTATACGGGGTTTTCAGGGGAGTGCAAGGGTTAGTGCAAGGGTTGAAGGGTAGGACGCGACACAAAGGTTCGAATTCGATTACACTGATCAAAGCTGAAGCCACCCGCCTTCAGGCAAGAGAAGCCCAAGATGACTAGAGCAACAATTCCGCAGCCCTTTCTTGATGAGGCAGAAAAGGGCTTGATTCAGAGCTTTGAGGCGGCGCTTGAGGCTGGGCAAGTGCCTCTCCCATCGCAGCAAGAGCGTGAACTTGCGCAGGCAGATTGGACGCAGCTTGTAAAGAATACGTCGCAAAGGAGGGTAGGCGCGCTACGGTCGCCGCAGGGAGATATTAAGTGATTGCAATCAGTTAAAATACCAACTTCCAGTTGAATAAGAACTGCAGCAAATTAGCCTAACTTACTGAAAACTATACAAAAAACCACAAAACCATCACCCAATGGTCTTGTCCCAGCGGACGATCTCGATCTGATCATAGACGCCATGCACCACATAAGGGTCCTGCGCGTTGAAGGCCTCAACTGGCGCAATCGTGTCGGCTTCAAACACCACCATGCCGCCGCGTTTGACGCCATCGGGCGCGAAAATGGGGCCGGATTGGGTGATCTTGGCCAGACCGCTGCGCAAATGCGCCTTGTGGTCTTCCAGCAGGGCCTTGCGCTCGGCATCCTTGCCGGAGGCGTCGCGGGCGATACGCACAAAAATCATCTGTCTATCCTTTAAGTCTGGGCTCTAAGCCCAAGGCGCGATTTCGCCGCTCTCATAGATACGCCAAGCCATCGTGCCAGATTTGGCGATAACGGTGCGGCCTTCTTTGGCCTTCATCAAGAGGTGGCGGAACACCAGCGGGTTGCGCCATGCTTGCGGGCGCTTGGGGTCACACACGGCCTGATAATCGTCAGAATCAGGATCTTCCATAAAGATCGTGCCGATCCGGTCTGGCTTGAGCGTGACGGGCAGGGAGCGCTCGGTCAGCCAGAGACATTCATAATCTCGGCAGACTTCGGGGCGGTCAGCATAAATTTTACAGCCACCCGTGATGTGGCAGTTGGGGCATAGAAGGCCCGCTGGCTTTTTCAGCTCATCAATATCGAGAACCTGACAGCACATGGTGCAGGTTCCGCAGGATTTTCCAAGTGCAGCGGTCATGAGGCGTCAGCCATTCTGTTGTCCAATCGGCCAATTTGAAATCAGGCCGCAAATCAGTTCATCGAGTCGGTTCGTCTCACTATAACGAGCTATCGCTGTTGGGTTGCGAAAATCAAGTCAGCGAGCAAAACGCGCCAGCAGACCGGAGGTACTCCTATCCTTAGACGCAGCTGCCTGCTGCTAAGCTTTTGGGGCGCGCACTTGACAGTTACGCTCTGGCAATGCCACTCCGGCGCGCTGCTCTTTTCTTATAGGATGTCATCATGTCGTCTGCCTTTGTCTTCCCCGGTCAGGGGTCTCAAGCTGTTGGCATGGGCCGCGCGCTTGCCGAAACCTTTCCACAAGCCCGCGCTGTTTTCGACGAAGTTGATAGCGCTCTTTCGCAATCCTTGTCGCAGCTCATGTTTGAAGGCCCCGAGGCCGAATTGACGCTGACCGCCAATGCGCAGCCAGCTTTGATGGCCGTCAGTCTGGCCGTCGTCCGCGTGCTGGAAGCAGAGGCGGGGTTGAACCTTGCCACTCAGGCAAAATTCGTTGCGGGCCATTCGCTGGGCGAATATTCCGCTTTGGCGGCTGCTGGTGCGTTTTCCCTTTCCGATACTGCGCGCTTGCTGCGCCTGCGTGGCGACGCCATGCAAAAGGCTGTGCCCGTGGGTCAAGGCGCTATGGCCGCGATCATTGGGCTTGAGTTTGGCCCCGTGGCCGAGATTGCTGCCGAGGCGTCAAAAGCCTGTGGCGGCGAAGTCTGTCAGGCTGCCAATGATAATGGCGGCGGGCAGGTTGTGATTTCAGGCGCAAAGGCCGCCGTTGAAAAGGCGATGGAGCTGGCCAAAGCTGCTGGTGCCAAGCGCGCTTTGCTGTTGCCAGTTTCCGCGCCCTTCCATTGCGCCCTCATGCAGCCAGCCGCAGACGCTATGCAGGCGGCCTTGGCGGGAGTGACCATTCACGCGCCTTGCGTGCCTCTGGTAGCTAATGTGTTGGCAGCACCCGTCACCGATCCAGAAGCCATTCGTAGCCATCTTGTTGAGCAGGTGACGGGCACAGTGCGCTGGCGCGAGTCGGTCGGCTTTATGGCCGCACAGGGCGTCACCACATTTTATGAGCTGGGCGCGGGAAAAGTCCTGTCTGGCCTCGTAAAACGCATCGCCGATACGGCCACAGGCATTGCAATTGGCACGCCTGCCGATATTGATAATTTCAAATCGCTTCAAGGCTAAGGGCCTTGGTGCGAAGATCGTCTGGAGACGCGAATGTTTGATTTGACGGGTTTGAATGCGCTGGTGACTGGCGCAACAGGTGGTCTGGGTGGCGCTATGGCGCGTGCCCTGCATGCTCAGGGTGCCACGGTTGCCATTTCTGGCACACGGCGCGAGGCGCTCGACGTTTTGGCGACCGAACTTGGCAGCCGCGTCCATGTTCTGCCTTGCAACCTGTCAGATAAGGCCGAAGTGGAGGCACTGGTGCCATCTGCCGAAGCTGCCATGGGGCAGCTCGACATTCTGGTCAACAATGCCGGCATCACCAAAGACGGCCTGTTCATGCGCATGAAGGATGAAGATTGGGATACGGTCTTGGCCGTCAATCTGACTTCAACATTTCGCCTCTCGCGCGCAGCTTTGCGCGGCATGATGAAGCGCCGCTTTGGCCGCATCATCTCCATCACCTCCATTGTTGGCGTGACTGGCAACCCCGGGCAGGGCAATTATGCGGCTTCAAAGGCCGGCATGATCGGTATGACCAAGTCTTTGGCCGCCGAAGTGGCCAGCCGTGGCATCACCGCCAATTGCGTGGCGCCTGGGTTTATCCAAAGCCCCATGACAGATGCCTTGAATGAAAAGCAAAAAGAGGCAATTCTGGGAACGATTCCAGCCGGTCGGCTGGGCGCGGGCGAGGATATTGCCTCGGCTGTGATCTGGCTTGCTAGCCGCGAGGCTGGCTATGTCACGGGTCAGACGATCCATGTCAACGGCGGCATGGCAATGATTTAATTGGTGATTTAGTCTTTGGAGCCATTGGGGGCCGGTCGTCATCCACAGGTGACCTGCACGGGCGGCTTGGGCCCCTCGCAATCGCCAAAGATTTATGTTACCTACCGCGAAATTGTTCCTTGAGAAGCGAATCTTTTGGGACAGATGGCAAACCCTTTGGTATGCCTTTCACAAGAATTCCCTGAGGGCATGCCCAACTGGGATAATTTAAGTTCCGAATTTGGGTTTCCTGAAGTCGGTCCGTCAATACAGTCATATGAGGACTAGACATGAGCGATGTCGCCGAGCGCGTGAAGAAAATTGTTATTGAACATCTCGGCGTAGCTGCCGACAAGGTTGTCGACAACGCCAATTTCATCGACGATCTGGGAGCGGATTCGCTCGACACCGTTGAGCTAGTTATGGCTTTCGAAGAAGAGTTCGGCGTCGAAATCCCTGACGACGCAGCTGAGACAATCGTAACTGTCGGTGACGCAGTACGATTCCTTGAAAAGGCGAAGGCTGCCTAAGCTTTCGATCAGCCAATTGCTGAGTTATAGTAACGACAATGTTGAGGGCCGGGTGACCGGCCCTTAGCGTGAGGCGATTCAGACAGTTTTCGTCTGAACTGAGATGAGATGAACTTGGCTGCAGGGGCACAGCATATGAGAAGGGTTGTTGTCACCGGCGTGGGAATGGTTTCCCCGCTCGCCAATGGTGCGGAAGCTACGTGGCGCCGCATGTTGGAAGGGCGCAGTGGTGCCAACCGCATCGAATCATTCAAAGTTGACGATTTGCCATGCCAAATCGCGTGTCAGATTCCACGCGGCGATGGTTCAAACGACACATTCAATGCCGATCAATGGATGGAGCCTAAAGAACAGCGCAAGGTCGATGATTTCATCATCTTTGCTGTTGCTGCTGCCACCCAAGCTCTGACTGATG
This sequence comes from uncultured Hyphomicrobiales bacterium, assembly GCA_903897875.1. Taxonomy (GTDB): domain Bacteria; phylum Pseudomonadota; class Alphaproteobacteria; order Rhizobiales; family Beijerinckiaceae; genus Terripilifer. The sequence goes on along the minus strand of CAIUDK010000221.1, from coordinate 319 downwards.
CCAATTGGGCGCCAAAAACCCCTGACGATCAATATGCCACAGGCGTGGCGATTGGTTCGGGGATCGGCGGACTCGGTGGCATTTATGAGACCGCTCTTCTGCTTCAAGAAAAAGGCCCGCGCCGTATCTCGCCCTTCTTTATTCCGGGGCGATTGATCAATCTGGCGTCAGGCTATGTTTCAATCCAGCATGGATTGAAAGGCCCCAATCATTCTGTTGTGACAGCCTGTTCGACGGGCGCGCACGCCATCGGCGATGCGGGTCGTATGATCGCGCTGGGCGATGCTGATGTGATGGTGGCTGGTGGCGCCGAATCTAC
>CAIUDK010000220.1 GCA_903897875.1 uncultured Hyphomicrobiales bacterium | reverse complement strand
GTTTGCGCGTGAGCGAGCTGACCAATGGCGCCGAAGTGCCTTGGCATGATGCGCATTTGCAAGGGCCAGTGCAGATTTTTGCGGCTGATCCCAATGCGCAAATGCCTGTGTTGGAAACACGCCGCGCCATGCGCGCGCGCCCGCTTGCCGATTATTCCGATGAAGAGGCATATTCGGTTGCGCTAGAGCGCGACACATTGGCGGGCTATCAAGATTATATGCGCGTGTTTCCGCAAAGTCCGTTTGCACCACGCATCGAGAGCCTGTTGGCTGCACGACGCGAGGCGCTGACATGGCGTCGCACTGTTTCGGCCAACACTCCCGAAGCCTATTGGACCTATATGCAGCGCTATCCACGCGGGCCGCATGTGGGTGAAGCGCAGCGTCGTTTGTCGTATTTGTCAGCCGAGCGCGAGCCACCTCCATCGTTCAGCCTGTTTGATTATGATGATCTTGGACCACCGCCTGAGCGCGAGATTTATTATGTGCGCCGGCCTGTGATGATCTTCGATGATCGTGACATGCACCGCCCACCACCGCTGCATTTTCTGCCACCGCGTCCGCGCATTTATGTCGATTTGCCGCCGCCACCACCAGCACGCGGACCCGGCTTTTTGCCAATGCCATTGCCGACGGCTTTGCCCACTCCCCCGCATTGGGGTGGACCGCCCAATGGGGCGCGTCCGAATGGTTCGGGCCAAATTGGTGGTGCGCCAAATGGAAAATTAGGGGTGGTTGCGCCCACTGACATTCCGCTGCCACGCGGTGTTGTGCCACAGCCACAACGTCAGCCACAGCCAGAGCCACAGCGTCTGCCAAGTGGATTGGGTGGCCCAACGTCACCGCAAGGGCAGCCGCGTTTGCCGGGTCAGTTAGGCCAGCCAAGCGCGCAACCTGTCGATCCACAGCACCGCTTGCAGCCAGATGGGCGTGCGCCTCAGCTTGCACCCGTGCCGCCGCCAAAGGAGCAAGTGCGTCCAGCCCAAGAGCAATTGCTGCCACGTCAGGAGCGAGTGAGTCCACCCCAAGAGCAGGTGCGGCCACGTCAAGAGCAAGGACGTCCGCCGCAAGAGCAAGTGCGTCCACCGCAGGAGCAAGTGCGTCCGCGTGACGATCAGCGCGAACAGCAGCTGCGTGCCCAGCAGCAACAGATGCAACAGCAACGCGCACAGCAAGAACAGCAGCGTGAGCAACAACAGCGTGCGCAGCAGGACCAACAGCGCGCGCAAGAGCGTCAGCAACAACAGCAACAAGAGCGTCAGCAACTGCAACAACAAGAGCGTCAGCAGCAACAGCGCCAACAGCAGCAAGAGCAACAGCGTGCGCAGCAGGACCAGCAACGCGCGCAAGAGCGCCAACAGCAACAGCAGCAACAGCAACAGCAGCAAGAGCGTCGTCAGCAAGAGCAACAGCGGCCAGCGGCTGAGCCTAGACACGAACAGGGGCGGCAGTCTTGCGGCCATCCCAATGAGCCACCATGTCCTCGGTGAGTCATTGGTCCTCGGTGAGTGATTGGCTCAACGCATAAAAAAAAGGCGCTGCATGAAAACTGCAGCGCCTTTTTTGTTTTGCTTGGTGTTGAATTTAGTCTTCGAAGCGCGCGATCAGGCTGGACGTATCCCAGCGATTGCCGCCCATTTTTTGCACTTCGGCATAGAATTGATCGACCAAAGCAGTGACTGGCAGTTGCGCCCCATTGCGGCGGGCTTCTTCCAAACAGATCGCGAGATCTTTGCGCATCCAATCGACAGCAAAACCAAATTCAAACGAATTTTCGTTCATGGTTTTGGCGCGGTTTTCCATCTGCCACGATTGCGCAGCGCCCTTGGAAATAACGCTGACAACTTCGTCCGCATCCAGCCCCGCGCATTTGGCAAAGTGAATGCCTTCAGACAAAGCCTGTACCAAACCGGCGATGCAAATTTGGTTGACCATTTTGGTGAGCTGGCCAGAGCCAGCAGGGCCCATCAAGCGGCAGGCTTTTGAGAAGGCAGCAATGACAGGCTCAGCCTTGGCATAGACGGCCGCGTCGCCGCCACACATGACGGTGAGCGCGCCATTTTCCGCGCCACCCTGACCGCCAGACACGGGCGCATCGATAAAGCCAATGCCCAAAGCTTTGGCCTTGGCGAAAAGCTCGCGCGCCACATCGGCAGAGGCGGTGGTGTGATCAATAAAAATGGCGCCGCTTTGCATGCCAGCAAACGCACCATCGGGGCCGATGGTCACTGCGCGCAAATCCTCATCATTGCCAACGCAGGCGAGCACAAAATCTTGCCCCGTCGCGGCTTCCTTTGGCGTGGCAGCCAAGCGCCCGCCATATTGATTGACCCAATCCAAAGCCTTGGCTTGTGTGCGATTGTAGACGGTGACCTGATGTTCGCCCTTGGTGATCAAATAGCGCGCCATCGGAGCGCCCATGACGCCCAACCCAAGAAATGCAACTTTTGCCATAATGCCCTCGCTCAGAGATGGGGAATGAAATCTCGTGCGCGGTGCCCCTCAATGGTGGTCGCGCGCCCCGTCAAGTCTGTCATAGATTATTTGGTCGGGGGTGGGAAGTTGGGGCTACTCAATCCCCAACAAACCCTCAGCGCGCACGACATCCTCAGGCGTATTCAAATTGAAAAACGCTGTCGCACTCTCAAAACGCACGGTCTTGTGATGATGTGCGAGGGCGATTTTGTAGATGGCGCGTTCGCCAGCCAAATAGGCCCTTTGCACATCCGCCTCTAACGCCACCGGCCACAAAGCAAACATGGGCTCTAGCCCCTCCGCTCCGCGCGCTATGGCGATCAAGTTTGGATGGCTGAGGGCGGCGGTTAGGGTGGCCACCAAATCGCGCGGCAAAAACGGGGCGTCGCCCGGCACTGTGGCCAGATGGGTTGCGCCTTGCGCGCGGGCAAAGGCGAGGCCGGCGAGCAGGCCAGCCAGTGGGCCTTGATCTTGATGGTCGGCATGATCGGCCAGCACGGGCAGGTCAAAGCTGGCAAAGCGGGCCGCATCGCCATTGGCGCTGAGTGCCAGCGGCCCCACTTGAGGGGCAAAGCGCTCTAGCACATGGGCCAGCACGGGGCGCTGCCCCAGCGACACAAAGAGCTTCTCTTGGCCCATACGGCTGGAGCGCCCGCCCGCGAGTACTATGCCTGCAATCTTGACTGTCTCGATTTTCATGAAAGATCTTCTCTGGCCCGCATCTGCTCTG
>CAIUDK010000219.1 GCA_903897875.1 uncultured Hyphomicrobiales bacterium | reverse complement strand
GCATTGGCCAAGCCCGGCCCGATGGTTGTCACCAACACGCCGGGGCGACGCCCATCAACGGCTGTCCCTGCCGCCATCATCGCAGCCGCCGTCTCATTGCGCGCCAAAGTAAAGCGAATGCCGCAGGCCTTGAGCGCATCCACAAAGGTGACAATTTCGCCGCCCGGCATGCCAAACGCATGGGCAACGCCCGCCAGTTTGAGGGCTTGGGCAAGATGGTCAGCAACCCTAGATGTGTCAGGCAACATTCAAAGCTTTCTGTGGTTGCGCCGCCAAGCTTTTTTCGATCATATTTCTTTCGACCATGCATTTTGCGATCATGGTGCGATGGAATCTGTCCTCACTACGGACTTGCGCTCGCAAAGCCAGCATTTTTTGGGCAGCATCATGCTGATTTGCTTGGCAGGCCAAGACAACGAGCTCCCGGAAGAACACATCGCGCTGGGCAATGCTGCCGCCAATGGCTGGAAGCTGGCGGGCCAATTTATCAAAGACGGCGCCATCTTTGTCATTGCTGATTAAAATTTGTCCCAACTCAAGACCGACCCGATTGGCCACGCAGGATTGATCTGTCGCAGCAGTTGATGCTGCCACCTGCCATGCCGCCACAGTTGAGCGCGCTGTCTCTTGCTGACCACAGGCCAGTAGAGCCAAGATTTGGTGCAGACTGGCAAACATCAAAGAGGTTTCATCGGCGCGGGCTGAAGCAATGGCAGCCAATTCATCCCAACGATTTCCGACGTCTACGCCCTCTTGCTGAAGGCGCTGAAGCAATGACACGGCATTGGCAATATCGCGATAATCATCGCTGCGCAGCGCACGTATTTCCGTATCATAAAGCGCCAACACATCATCGACACGCCCCGCTTCCAAATAAAACAGAGCCAGATGCCATGCGACGTGGAATTTAAAATTGTTACAACCTTGCCAAGCCTTGCGCGAGCTCTCAATCAGATAAATGCCATCGTCAAAACGACTTTGCATTTCTTGCACATGACACACGGCATGAAGCCCCCACGCATCATCGGGTGCCAAAGCCAGCGCACGACGCCCAAAGCGTTCGGCATCATGAAACTCACCGGCTTCTTCCAAGGAAAATGCATGACAACCAAAGACATAGCCTGCTGCTGGTGCGCCCGGCGACCATTTGGGAAGCACACGGCTTGTCAGGCTGAGCATGCCAACTGGATCGCCCGCCATAAAACGCAGTCCATAGGATAATTTCAGCAAAAGAAAATGATTTGGCTCGTCCAACAACCCGACTTCGAGCACATCGGCCGCCTTGAGACATTGGCCATCCAAAGCCAGCCGCAACGCTTCAACAAGACAGACCTCGGACCGCGATGGTTTGGTCTTTTCCATAACGCGTTCAGCGGCTTGCAGAGATTGGCGCGCGTCGCTTTGATAATCACGATAGGCCAGCAGCACGCCTGCAAAACCCTTGAGAACATGGGCAGCAATGAAGTTAGGCTCTGCAGCCAAAGCGCCATCCAAAAGACTGGCAATGCCGGGACGATGGCGCGCGAGGGCAGCAACGGCGGCCTCAAAATGCGCTAATGCATCGGTGTTTTCGATCGAGTGATGACCATTATAAATATCAAACATAAAAGGGCTCTTTACAAAAGCGGACATGATTTGGGAGGTCGCCCGCATGATTTAAAAAGTGCGGGTCATTTTGATTTTAATCTTGGATCTACTTAGCCACCGAGATGGCTCGAAATTTTTCGACAATTTGCTCTTCGGCGTCTGAATGGTGCTCGAGCCAACTGCGACCTCCAACAATCCGAACGGTTTGCTCAAATTGGCTCACAAACCGTCGGCAATTGGGACAGATCAGGAGATGAAGCCGAAACTGAATACGGTCCCACGGCCCCACATCTTGAACCACGTCAATGACTTGATCAGCTCTTTCGGCCACATCACGACATGTCAGCACACCCATCTCCCAATCTAATTCTGCAGGCTGTTTCTGCACGGTCTATGGGATAGTCATCTGACGGATTAAACTGTTACACGCATGCTCAACTTTTTTTCGGAGCCGCCATATAATCTGAAAGTGCGCCGCGCACTTTGAGCCTTGCGCGATGCAGCAGAACTCTCTGATTTGCCTCACTAACACCCAACAATGCGGCAACAGCGGGGCCGTCTTCGCCTTCAACATCGCGCAAAATTAGCACGGCGCGCTGCCCATCGGGCAGGCTCTCAATGGCTGCATAAGCCAGTTTAGCCAATTGCCGATCCGACAAGAGACGCTCAGGTGTCAGCTGCTCCCATGCCTGAATAGGATTGAGCCAATGTCCATCGGCGGCAAACTGATCGGCATCAACAGCACTGCCATCTTTGGTTTCAAAATCAGCAAACGGACGCGTGCGTTGCTCGCGCGAGGCAAGACTTCGCACGCGATTGGCAAGAATAGAATAGATCCACGTTTTGAGAGAGGAGCGCCGTTCAAATTTAGGCAGGCCCTCAATCACAATGGCCCAAGTATCTTGCACGGCCTCTTCTGCAACATTGACGTTTCTGGTGAAACTTTTTGCAAAAACAATCATCAAGGCATGATGTTGGCGAACCAATTGACGAAAAGCAGCTTCATCTTTTGCGAGCAAGCGATCCAAGAATGGGTCGTCTAGGCTTTGAGCCATTCAATCACCTAAAATAAATTCATTCAAATAGGGCGCTCGCCAACCCGGCGATCAAAACCCATAATCAAAAATCTGTAGTCAAAACAAACTGTTCAAAATCAAACTGACGTTGGGTCAGCATCCGCTCATAGCGCGCAATCACCCAAACGATTCAAAACGCAAATCGTCTGTGCTCTACTTAACTCAAGGATATTTATTTTATCAAGAAACAAGCGCATCAAAAGATTGCGTGGCGGCACATATGCGCACCCACACGCAATCTTGAAGTCTATCTAACGCTATTTGCTTAACGCAAAGCCTGCGATATTTTTATAATTGTCGGAAAGCGCGCGCAATTCATCCTGCGAGATATAATCATCAAGATTATCGAACGGTTTATCGCCGACGAGTTCTTCAACTTTAATATTGATGAAGTCTGGTGGATTGGAACGATTGGTCAAAACAATCTTGGATGCTGGACCAAGGCGCGCATCTTCATAGGCTTTCAAAGCTGCCGGTACGCTGTCTTCTTTGGCCAAACAATCTGCCAAAGTTCTCGCATCAATAGCACCTTGCGCCGAACCATTGGACCCGCGTGGATACATAGGATGGGCCGCGTCTCCCGCCAAAGTCACGCGATCAAAGGTCCACCGATCAACGGGATCTTTGTCGACCATCGGATATTCGAGAACCATTTCAGAGTCCCGAATAAGAGCGGCAACATCCAGCCAATCGAAGGTCCAATCCTTATAGATGTGATAGAAATCGTCGATCTTACCGTCTTGATTCCAATCGTTTTTAATCTCGGAATCGCCTTGAATCTCGGTCATCCAATTGATGAGCTGATTGCCCTGCTCATCCACATCATCAATGATCGGATAGATCACAATTTTGCCCGTCAAAATGGAGCCGATCCGCATGTAGGATTTGCCGCCCAAAATCGGCTTGTGACGCGTCACGCCGCGCCAGGTGTTGATGCCCGCAAAGGCAATCTTATCATCAGGATAGAGCTGTTTGCGCACGGCGGAATTGATACCATCACACGCAATGAGCGCATCAGCACGCACAGTCTCGCGCGTACCTGCGCCGGTCTCAAAATGAATGTCCACACCGTCGGCATCTTGCGTAAAGCCAGTGCAGCGATGATCGAGCACAATATTTTCAGCGCCCAAACGCTCTACGGCGGCCTTGTAGAGGGTGAGATGGAGGCGACCCCTATGGATGCCTACCTCGGGCAGCGCATAGCCTGCATGGCGCCCGCGAGGCTCTTTATAGATCAGCTGGCCAAAGCGATTGAAAAACTGACTGTCGAGATTTTCAATGCCCTGCGATTCCAATTCCTTATCAAGACCGAGCGCTGCAAATTCGCGCATGGCATGAGGCAAAATGGTAATACCAACGCCCAATTCTTTGACGGCCGCGACGCGCTCATACACTTTGCAAGCGATGCCGCGATTTTTGAGATTCAGTGCCAGACAGAGCCCGGCAATGCCGCCCCCAATGATTGCAATCGTCATGTTAGGCTCCTGATTTATTACAGAAATTTCGCGAATTTGGCAGCAACGCGCGCCTTCAATTCTTCACTGGCTTGCGCCACTGGAGGGAAAGTTTCGATGCGCTCAAATGGACGGCAGGCATCGATCAGGCCTCGGCTGTTCATATTGTCTTTGACCAACGGATCGAGAGGCCCGCTCCAGGCGCGCTTCATGATCTCGATATCCTCTGCTGGATCGCAACGCGTTGAAATGGCCCACAAAACGGCGAATGTATCGGTGGGATCAATGTCGTGATCGACGACCACTGTAAAACGCCCCATGTAAGAGGCCGATTGACAGCTGGCTGCCAGATGCAACGCTTGCCGCGCATGGCCTGCAAAGGCTTGTTTAATCGAGATAATATTCAACATTCGGGCAGCACCCGCCTCGTGACACCAGACGCCGGTGACGCCTGACAGACCGGCGCGCTCAACCTCATCCCAAATC
>CAIUDK010000218.1 GCA_903897875.1 uncultured Hyphomicrobiales bacterium | reverse complement strand
GCTGTCTGCCCCTATTGCTCGACGCTCTATCTCTATGATGCAGCCCTTCATGGCCATTCGGACCCTGCCGAATGTGAACTGACGCAGGACGCTGCCTGAGCCCTGATCTCAAAGAACCGATGCCCCAACGTCATGCTGCCATCGCTGGAGGCGGCATTGGCGGGCTAGCGGCAGCCTTAGCGCTGTCGCGTATTGGCTGGCGCGTCACGGTATTCGAGCGCGCCCCCGATATCGACGAAGTGGGCGCTGGCCTCCAAATCTCCCCCAACGCCAGCCGCATTCTGCGCTTTTGGAATGTTTTGGGTGCCATCTCCGAATCGGGCCTGCGTCCGGAAGAATTGCGGATTCGCTCCGCGCTGAGCGATGCCCCCCTCACACGTATGACTTTGGGCAATGCGGCTGAAAAGCGCTGGGGCGCGCCTTACCTTTTGGCCCATCGCGCCGACATTCAAAACGCGCTTCTGACCGCCTGCCGTGAATCACCCCTTGTCGACATTCACACAGGTGCTGAAGTCACCGGCTTTTTGAACACGGTTGATGGCGTGCATGTTGGCTATCAAACCAGCGATGGTGTGCACTCTCTTGATGCCGATATGCTGATTGGTGCCGACGGTCTGCGCTCAACCATTCGCGCCCGCATGGGGCTTGGCCCACACGACACACCGCGTCATTCTGGGCGCACCGCATGGCGCGCTCTGGTGCCAGCCAATCAAGCGCCTGCTTTAGCTCTCGAGATGGCCAGCACATTGTGGATCGGCCCCGAAGCGCATCTGGTGCATTATCCGCTGCGCGGTGGCTCTGTCCTCAATATTGTTGCGATCACGCAAGATGATTGGCGCGGCAATGAGCAGCGCGACGAATGGAGCAGCGAGGGCGAAACTGCCCATATACGCCAGCGTTTTGGTGGCTGGCATCGTGATGCGCGAGATGTCATCAATTGCGCGCCGTTGTGGACGCGCTGGCCGCTCTATGATCGTGATCCGGTGACGCGCTGGTCTGATCGCAACACAGCGCTGCTGGGCGATGCCGCCCATCCCATGCTGCCGTTTTTGGCGCAGGGTGCGGCACAAGCCATTGAAGATGCGGATGCGTTGGCGATGGCTTTGGTGCGCCATCATCATGCGCCCATTCCAGCTTTGAAAGATTATGAGCACACGCGCGTCAAACGCGCCGCCTCCATCCAGCTGGCCTCGCGCAGACAAGGCAATATCTATCACCTGCGTGGACCGCTGGCTTTGGCGCGCCATATCGCGCTCAAAACCATGGGCAGTTCCGGTTTGGCATCGCAGATGGATTGGATCTACGATTACCGAACCCGTTAGGCCTTAGGCCTTCTTCAAGAAACAAGTCTTGAGCACAAGGCCCTTGGCCTTCTCAACACGGCATTCAATCTCTTCTTCATTGTCAGTGAGATGAATCCCCTTCACAAGCGTGCCGCGCTTGATGGTCAAGGACGAGCCCTTAACTTTGAGATCCTTGATAACATGAACAGAATCGCCCTCTTGAAGCAGCGCGCCGTTGCTATCTCTGACTTCCATGATGAACTCCTTGGCCAACAAAACCTGTCGCCGGGATACAGGCAATGGGTGTGAAAGTCTATTGATGGGGCTATTGGCCGCACATTATGCGGCGAATAGAGCCGCTAATCACCACTTGGTGATGCGGACATCAGACAATCCCAGAGACTTCAAAAAAGTTTGGTGCGGACGGCGGGGGTCGAACCCGCATGACCGAAGTCGAGAGATTTTAAGTCTCTTGCGTCTACCAGTTTCGCCACGTCCGCATCTGTTCAATCAGGGTTCATTTGAGCCTGATAGAACTCATCCAAGCTTGGGATGCACAGGTCTTGTGCAACACAAAGTTAGTCCTAGCAAGCCATGCTCAGCCTGCTGGTCATAAATTCGTCTGATTCAGAACCGCAAAGTTATCCTATCGATCTAAGCGTATTTTCATCAATAGCGTGCATTTTGGCACTGATACATTTGCACCCAACGAGTTTTCCTAATGACAGGCTCTTTTCCTCCCGCACCGGCACTCATTGCGGCCAATCGCTTCGGTCTGGGCGCTGGTCCGACCGATCTTGCCAAAATGGGCCGCGACCCGCGCAGCTTCCTTCGCGATCAAATAGCCAAGCCGCAGGCGACCTTGCTGAACGGCGCCAACCTTTTAGCCTCAGATGTGGTCTGGCAACGCCAATGGAAGGATGAGGAGACCCGGCGCCGTGAGCGTGAAGGGGCCGCACTTTTACAGGCCAATGCGGCAACCCCCAAAGATTTCTCGCCCATCAAAACGGTTGCCGATACCAAGGCAGCTCTTCCGCTCAATTCACAAAAAGCAGTGCAAGACATCGTCCTTACTGACGAGATCGCTGAACGGTTCAAATGCTTTGCGACGACGCCAACACCGTTTGTCGAGCGGCTCGTGGCTTTTTGGATGAACCATTTTGCCATTTCCATAGCCAAGGGTACGTCGGTAAAACTGTTGGCGGGAGCGTTGGAGCGTGAGGCCATCAGGCCGCATGTTTTGGGCCGCTTTGTGGATATGCTGACCGCTGTCGAACAGCATCCAGCCATGCTCATCTATCTCGACAACCAGCAGTCGATTGGCCCCAATTCACGCGCGGGCAATAAAGGTGCACGCGGTCTCAACGAAAACCTCGCTCGCGAAATCATGGAATTGCACACGCTTGGTGTTGATGGTGGCTATACGCAGGCCGATGTCACCAATTTTGCACGCGTCATCTCGGGCTGGACCTACACGGATCCCGGCAACGACGAAATCTATGGTGGCCGCTTTACCTTTGCACCCAACAGGCACGAGCCCGGCGACATCGTTGTGCTTGGAAAAACCTATACCGAAAATGGCAAGAAACAGGGCGAGCAAGTGCTTGCCGATTTTGCGCGCCACCCCTCCACGGCGCGTTTCATCGCGCGCAAATTAGCAACTGCCTTTGTCGCCGACACGCCGCCAAAACCCCTGCTGGATCGGCTTGAGGCCGTCTTCAAACAGACGGATGGCGATCTGGCCGCGCTGACGCGGGCATTGATTGAAGCACCCGAAGCATGGAACACGCCGCCCACAAAAATTCGCTCACCCTTCGAATTCGTCATCGCCGCCATGCGCGCCACCCAAATGCCCACAAATGACGGCTTTTTGCTGGGCGCAATGGCATCGCTTGGCCAGCCATTCTGGCAACCGCCGGGCCCCAACGGCTTTCCCAACACTGTTGCAGCATGGGTTGCGCCAGAGGGCATGAGCGTGCGCTTGGATTTTGCGTCGCAATGCGCCCATCGCGCCAAAACACCAATGAACCCGAATGAATTACTGATCGCCGTCCTTGGCGCGTCCGTCTCAGACGAAACCAAACAAGCGGTGGCGCGTGCCGATAGCCGAGAACAGGGCATCGCTCTGGTTCTCATGTCCCCCGAATTTCAGCGCAGGTAGATCATGACCATCATCCATCGCCAGACTGATTTGTGTCAGACTCCATCCGCCTCGCGTCGCGCCATGTTGGCAGGCTCAGGTTCGCTGTTTGCGTGGAGCTTTATGCCGCGCTTTGCCCATGCAGCCCAAGGCCGCGACCCGCGTTTGGTGACAATCATTTTGCGCGGTGCGCTTGATGGACTCTCCGCCGTGGCTCCCGTCGCCGATCCAGACTATGCCGCCCTGCGCGCCAGCATTGCCCTCTCATTGTCAGGCGATAATCCTGCCATTGGTCTCGATGGCTTTTTTGCGCTGCATCCCGCCATGCCTAATTTTGCAAGGCTTTACAAACAATCTCAGGCGCTCGTCGTTCATGCCACCGCAACACCCTATCGTGAGCGCTCCCATTTTGATGGTCAGGACGTTTTGGAAAGCGGTTCTGGCGGAGTGGGTGCTCTCCATAGCGGTTGGATGAACCGAGCTTTGACAGCCTTGCCGCGTGGTGAGGCTGTTCATCCACAGCAAGGTCTGAGTGTGGGCACAGTGACGCCCCTCATCATGCAAGGTCCGGCACCTGTGTTGGGTTGGGCTCCGCCCAATCAACCCAAAGCCAACGACAGTCTGGCAGCCCGCCTCAGCGATCTCTATCGCCACACAGATCCAGACTTGGGCGACGCACTCTCACGCGGTCTTCAAACCGACCGTTTGGCGAATGAAGCTGGCATGATGGATGGCCAGAAACGTCGCGGCAATGATGTTGAGAAAATGGCGATTGCAGCCGCGGGCGCCGCCAAATTGCTGGTACAAAATGATGGCCCACGCCTGGCAACGCTCTCCTTCAATGGCTGGGACACTCATGCCAATGAAGGCGGTGCAACAGGCAGTTTGGCGCGCGTGCTGGGTGGGCTCGACATGGCGATAGCCGCGTTTGAAACTGGCATGGGGCCGGTGTGGAAAGACACAGCCATTCTTGTCGTTACAGAATTTGGCCGGACGGCGAAAATCAACGGCACAATTGGCACCGACCACGGCACAGCCACCGTCGCGTTTCTTTTTGGTGGAGCGGTGAAGGGTGGCAGAGTCATCGCCGATTGGCCGGG
>CAIUDK010000217.1 GCA_903897875.1 uncultured Hyphomicrobiales bacterium | reverse complement strand
GCAGGCTTGTCAGAGTAGGTGGCGCGGCAAAAGTGTTGGCGCGCATGATTTTAAGTGAGGTTGTCAATTTTGGCTGGGTCCATCGTTGCGGAACGAATGTTATTAGTCCGCTTTCTGGTTGGACGCAGTTTTGGCGCGGTCAGCCGCGCCTTTCGCGCACCCCTGCATATGTTGGCGTTGTTGTCGGGCAGCGGGCCTGAACGCCTTCTCATTGCGCCCCAAGACATCCGCACCGCCGATGCCACAATCGCCAATGACATCTATGCGGGCTATTTTTCCTTTGCCGCCAAAATCGGCGAAACACATGGCCAATCGCCGTTTTTGATCCTGCCACCCTCCGAGGCGTGGGCCGCCCAGCTGCATGGCTTTGGCTGGTTGCGGCATTTGCGTGCCGCTGACACAACCTTGGCAAGGGCCAATGCGCGGGCCTTGGTGGAAGATTGGATCAGCCATTTTGAACATCCTTCCGATGCTCCTTGCTGGCAGCCTGCCATTGCCGCGCGCCGCCTATCGTCATGGCTGTCGCAATCCCCGCTGATTTTGGAAGGCGCTGATCGGGCCTTCTACAAAAAGTTCATGAAGGCGCTGGGCAAGCATGGCTTGCATTTGCAAAGTGCGGTTGAGAATGGGCTGACAGGTGAGCCGCGCCTTCAAGCCATCATCGCTTTGTCCAATTTGAGCCTGTGTGCGCAAGATACCGAGCGTCTGCAGCGCCGTGCCACACGCTGGCTGGTGGATGAGTTGAAACATCAGATTTTGCATGATGGCGGGCATATTGGCCGCAATCCGCAAGTGTTGGTCGATCTTTTGCTGGATCTTTTGCCGCTGCGTCAGGCTTTTGCCACACGCGCTGTGACCATTCCCCAAACGCTCATCGTCTCGATTGATCGCATGATGCCCATGCTGCGCTTGTTTCGCCATGGCGAGGGCACTTTGGCCCTTTTCAACGGCATGGGCGTGACGGCCCCGCATGCGCTGTCCACGATTCTTGCCTATGACGATGTGCAAAATCGCCCTTTGATGAACGCGCCTTTTTCTGGCTATCAGCGTTTGGATGTCGGCGAGGCCATTGTGGTGATGGATGCTGGATGCCCGCCGCCACCTGAATTTTCCGAGCGCGCCCATGCGGGCTGCCTGTCGTTCGAGCTGTCGGTGCGCCAGCAGCGTGTGGTCGTCAATTGCGGCGCCCCTGATACGGCGCGCGCCGATCTGCTCCAAGCCGCGCGCTCCACAGCCGCCCATTCGACCCTCGTGGTCTCCGATACATCGTCCTCCCGCTTTGGGAAGGCTGGCGCGCTAGGGCGCTGGTTCGAGGGGCGCATCATTGCCAGCCCTAATGTGACATCGAAGCGAATCGAGCAGGCCAATGGCGTTGGTGTTGAGGCCAGCCATGATGGCTATGAGAGCCGCTTTGGACTGATTCATGAGCGCATTATTTTTATGGCGGCAGACGGCCAGAGCGTGAGCGGTGAGGATCGGCTGCGGGCCTCGGGTCGTCGTGTGCCGGGTGGCTCTGCTACGCCGTTCGATGTGCGGTTTCATCTGCATCCGCAAGTGCGCGCTGTGCAGACCAAGGATGGCCAATCGGTGCATCTGCTGTTGGCGGATGGCGAAACTTGGCAATTCTCGGCCACTGACCATGCTGTGCAGCTTGAAGAAAGTATCTTTTTCTCGGGTCCCGATGGGGCGCGCAAAACTGATCAATTGGTCATTAGCACCACATTGCGCGCCGCTCAGTCCGTCAGCTGGACCTTTGAGCGCATCACCGATCGCATCTTATCCCCGCCTGATCTGCTTCTCTAGCCGCTAAGACGGCATCTGCGGCTTTTCCCTGCGTCCAGCACATGCTAATCGCGGTGCGTCTCGTATTTTTCTCTCACGGGACGTCTTGTTTTCCCGTGGTGGGGCATCTTGCCCTTTTTGGCCAAATTCCGGCCCCTTGCATGAAGAGTACCCATGTCCAGCGACCTTCGCCTCATCACCCGCGCCCTTCTCTCCGTGTCAGACAAGACCGGCCTCATCGATTTTGCCAAAAAGCTTGTTGAGCACAATGTCGAGCTGATCTCGACAGGGGGCACACGCAAGGCTTTGGCAGATGCTGGGCTGCCTGTGCGCGATGTGTCGGAAGTGACCGGCTTTCCAGAAATGATGGATGGTCGCGTCAAGACGTTGCATCCCAAAGTTCACGGCGGTCTGCTCGCCATTCGCGAAAACCCTGCCCATGAAGCTGCGATGTTGGCGCATGGCATTGCACCCATCGATCTGTTGGTGGTGAATCTTTATCCCTTCGAAGAGACTGTCGCCAAGGGCGCAGACTTTGATGATTGCATCGAGAATATTGATATTGGTGGCCCCGCCATGATCCGCGGTGCAGCCAAGAATTTTGCCGATGTGGCCGTGGTTGTGGATGTGGCCGATTATGCGCGCGTGCTCGAAGCCATGAGCCAGCATAAGGGCAGCACCAATCTCGATCTGCGCACACGTCTTGCGCAAAAAGCCTATTCACGCACCGCCGTTTATGATGCTGCCATTTCCAATTGGTTTGCCTCCACCATTGGCGAGACATCGCCAGACTATCGCGCTGTGGGTGGCAAATTGCTTGAGACCATGCGCTATGGTGAAAACCCACATCAATCAGCTGGTTTTTACAAAACACCAGAGACACGTTTTGGTGTGTCCACCGCACGCCAAGTGCAGGGCAAGGCGCTCTCCTACAATAATGTGAATGATACGGATGCGGCTTTTGAGTGCGTGTCTGAATTTGACCCGGCCGTCTCGGCAGCTGTCGCCATTATCAAACACGCCAATCCTTGCGGTGTGGCTCAAGGCGCCACATTGCTTGAAGCTTATGAGAAGGCATTGCGGTGTGATCCCGTCTCGGCCTTTGGTGGCATTGTTGCACTCAATCGCAAATTGGATGCAGCCGCTGCTGCTGAGATCGTGAAAATCTTCACGGAAGTGATTATTGCGCCCGATGCTGATGAAGACGCGATTGCGCTCATTGCGGCTAAGAAAAATCTGCGTCTGTTGTTGACGGGCGGTCTGCCTGATCCGCGCGCGGCTGGTTTGATTGTGCGCACTGTGTCTGGTGGTCTGCTGGTGCAGGGCCGTGACAACGCTGTTGTTGACGATATGGATCTGCGTGTTGTGACCAAGCGCGCACCAACTGCAGCTGAAATGGCAGATTTGAAATTTGCCTTCCGTATCGCCAAACACGTCAAATCCAACGCCATTGTTTATGTGCGCGATGGGGCAACGGTGGGTGTGGGTGCTGGCCAAATGTCACGCGTCGATTCGTCACGCATTGCAGCGTGGAAGGCTGGCGAGGCGGCAAAGGCTGCTGGCCTGCCAGAATCACTCGCCAAGGGATCTGTGGTGGCGTCTGACGCCTTCTTCCCCTTTGCAGATGGATTGTTGGCGGCCGCAGAAGCAGGGGCCACAGCGATCATCCAGCCGGGCGGCTCGATGCGTGATGATGAAGTCATTCGCGCGGCCGATGAGGCAGGGCTTGCGATGGTCATGACTGGGCACAGGCATTTCCGTCATTAAGCGTTTGCGTCACCAAGCAGACTTTATGAACAGATGTTCATTTTACTTTCGTCAGACCTAGTTTTGATAAAAGTTTGAAGTAACAATTTTGTTCACCAAAGCTTCATGAAGACTCTGCCATTAACGAACGTGAAAGTTTGAGGGCGCAAAGCTCTCAAACCTCACGGAGACGGATGTTATGAATATTCTTGAAGCGCACAATACCAACAACCCTTCCTATCTGCCGATCGGCCGCATTAGCGCTGCCAGCACATGGCACGGTGCGGGTTCGGTGTGTGCGAGCGGTGATTGGAAAGATGCTGCTTTGAGCGCGCTCAAGCGCTGCGCCGAAGATGTCGATGCCGATGCCATTATCAATGTTGCCTTCGAAGTCGATGGCGTTTCCTACAATGACATGGGCGAAATCGTTCTCCAGCGCATCTGTGCCTCAGGCATGGCTGTGCGCTTTGCGGCCATGGCCGCCTGAGACGCTAAAGCCAGCCCTTCCTGCGGAAATAGATCACCGGAAGAATGGCTGTCACGACCATAGCTATCAAAGCCAGCGGGTAGCCATATTCAAAATCCAGCTCAGGAATGTGCTTGAAATTCATGCCATAGATGGATGCCACCAAAGTCGGTGGCATCAGGCAGACAGCGGCAATCGAAAAGATTTTGATGATCTGGTTCTGTTCAAGGTTGATGAGACCCAGCGTGGAATCGAGCATGAAATTGATCTTGCCCGATAGATAAGACGAGTGGTCGCTCAAAGCTGCCACATCGCGCTGAAGAATTTTCACACGCACGCGCGCTTCTTTGCTGGCCTTCTTATCCTCAATCTCAATGGCGATATGATAGGTGAGCAGGCGTGTGATGCTGATGAGACTTTCGCGCACCAGACCTAGCAAATCGCCTTCGCGACCAATCTGCTCGATGATTTGTTGAAAATCGCGGGTGCGCGTGCTGCGTCCATTCACATCCTTGTGTCGAAACACATCGCGTGAAAATGAATCGAGTTTTCCGCCGACACGCTCCAACGCATCTGCCATGCGATCAATCAAAGCTTCCAGCAGACCCAGCATGACTTGCTCGCCATTAGCGCAGGGCACGCCACCGGACTTTTGTGCACGCTGAAGAAAGGCGACAAAGGGCTTTGGCTCTTCATAGCGAACAGTGACGACAGAGGTGCCGCACAAAATAAAGGTGATGGGTGTCGCAATCGGCTCGTCACTATCAAGGCGGGCCAACGCGGTCATGGTCATAAATTCAGATCCGCCTTCGCTGTAGAGGCGAGCGGAGATTTCAATCTCCTGCATTTCTTCGCGCGAAGGAATGACAATGCCGAGCCGCTGTTGGACGAGAGCTATTTCTTGGGCTGTGGGATTGGCCAAATCAAACCACGGCACAATAGCCAAGGGTGGGTCGTCCAACTGCGCGGTATCAACCGCCTCAAGATGATCATTCACTCGCTTAAAAAGACGCAGCATCGGCAAGTCCCCCAGAAGATATGCCTTATGCTGCGGCTTTATAAAAGTACAGTGACACGATCGGACGGGCGCGTCTCAGAAGCGCTTGTTGACGCCAATGGTCGCTGTGGTCGTGAAGGCTTTCATTGTGTAGGCCCATTTGTCGCCGGGTGACGCATGCCAGCCAGTGCCATCCGTCTGGCAGCTATTGCAAGTGCCGAAATTGGTTTCCTTATCGACAGTAAAATTGTTGGTGGAGGTGGGGAAGAAAATGGTGTTGGTCTCGCCCACAAGGCTCCATCCATCGCCTAGGAGATGTTCAGCACCCAATCCCAGCGCAAGGCCAGTCTGCAATTTTTTGGCGTCGCTTGCTGATAAAGAAATCACTTGATCTGGATAGGATACGGTATTGCCCGAATTGCTACAGAAGTTAGTTGCTGGGCACTGTCCGTATCTCAGCGTGTAAGCGCTATAATCGGTTTTATAGTCAAAATAGCCAAAGCCAAGACCAGCCTTACCATAGACAAACGTGTCACCAAACACGCGTCCCAAACGCAAAGCGGCAATGCCACTCAGATCAGGCGTCATGCGAATGATGCTGCTGTAGGGATCGGAATATCCAAGATAGCTTGTGCTTTTGGTGGGTGTGTAATTTCCGTTCAAAGCTACGCCAACTACATATGCGCCCAGTTGCACATCACACCCAAAGGTGCCGCCCAAATTGGGGCCAACCTGATTGATCTGGTGCTTGGCATATTCAAGAGACGTGTAATAGGGAAAGCCAATGTCACTTTGTGGCTGCGGCTGCACGGTGGCGTTCACGAGATTAACGCCCGCATTGGCACCGACATAACAGCCATTCCATGATGGTGCTTGTTGAGCAGGCGGTGCATAGACGGGTGCCGGCTGTGGTGGCGCTGCAAAGACTTGTGCAGGGGGGCGAAGATAATCAGCAGCGAGGGCTTGGGTCGCAAACAGCGCACATGCGGCGAACGATAAAATGGGGCGCAACATCGTAAACTCCACGAAAAATGGATCGGCCGGAGCCGTTAAAAAAATAAAAAATGGAACTGAAAACAACGACGCAACATGCGCGCTCATCCCAACGGGAGAGCAACCAAGTGAGTGTGGCATTGCATGGTTAATAAACGTGTGAGGCGTGCAAACACATCCCGTCTCAAGATGAGACAGGTGTTAGGCGCGATTGACGCAAGGTTGCTTAAAGCGAGTTTTCAGCCAACAGAGCGGCTTGGTGTTCGGTGATCAATGGATCGATGATTTCGTCCAAAGCTTCGCCCGTAATCACCTTATCCAGCTTATAGAGCGTGAGGTTGATGCGATGATCGCTCACGCGCCCCTGCGGGAAATTATAGGTGCGAATGCGTTCCGAGCGATCACCGCTGCCCACTTGGCTTTTGCGATCAGCCGCACGTTCAGCATCCAGCTTCTGTCTTTGCGTGTCATAAATGCGTGAACGCAAAATCGCCATCGCGCGCGCGCGGTTTTTATGTTGTGAGCGTTCTTCTTGCACAAACACAATCGTGCCAGTGGGAATATGCGTGATGCGAATGGCGGATTCGGTTTTGTTGACGTGCTGTCCGCCAGCCCCTTGTGCGCGCATCGTATCAATTTTCAGGTCAGATTCATTGAGCTGAATATCGACTTCTTCTGCGATGGGCAAAACAGCTACGGTGGCAGCTGACGTATGAATACGTCCCTGTGTTTCTGTATCAGGGACACGCTGCACGCGGTGGACGCCAGATTCATATTTCAAGCGCGCAAACACGCCGCGGCCATTGATCTCAGCAATGATTTCCTTGTAGCCGCCAGCCGTGCCTTCGCTGATGGAGACGACTTCGACTTTCCAGCCATGCAATTCGGCATAGCGCAGATACATGCGAAACAGATCGCCCGCAAAGAGGGCGGCTTCATCACCACCCGTGCCAGCGCGCACTTCCAGAATGGCGCTCTTCTCGTCAGCCGAATCCTTTGGCAAAAGTGCGACGCGCAATTTTTGTTCGGTGATCTCAATCAGCTCTAAAGCGGCGGCTTTTTCTTCTTCGGCAAAGGCGCGCATGTCTGCGTCTGCCTCTGGGTCAGCAAAGATCGTGTCGGCTTCAGCGGCCGCTTGTTGGGCCGAGCGCCATTCGCGGATCACGCCCACAACATCTTCAAGCTCTGCATGTTCGCGCGACAGCGCTACAAATTCCGCACCGGTCACCCCGCCCGAGAGCTGGGCAGAGATTTCCTCATAGCGGCGAAAAATCAAATCGAGTTTGTCAGTGGGTAGCATGGGTCCGAACATAGGTGAGAGAGGGTCTAAGCGCGCAGAGCGTCGCTAAAGGGGTATGTGGCGATCTTCAGCAAAGCGACGAAGTTCATCGCGCAGAGAGTCGAGGCCGCGTGGCGATTGCATCAGATCCATCACGAACGCCTGTGCCTCACCCAAATTCAGGGCCAAGATCATCGCCTTGATTGGGCCAATCGACGAGGCTGTCATGGAGAGGCCACGGTAGCCAATGGCCAGAAGGGCGAGGGCTTCGAGCGGACGCCCGCCGATTTCTCCGCACAATGTCACTGGCTTGCCAGCCTTGCGCGCAGCATCCGTAATGCTTTGGAGCGCGCGCAACACAGGCGCCGACAAAACATCAAAGCGGTTCGACACACGCTTATTATCGCGGTCAGCTGCGTGCAAATATTGCACAAGATCGTTGGAGCCCACGGAGAGGAAATCAACGCGCTCCAGAATTTCGTCGAGCTGCCATAGCATGGCTGGCACTTCGATCATCACGCCGAGTTTCAGATTGGCTGGCACATCATAGCCGTGGCGGGCGAGATGTTTCATCTCCCGCTCGACCATGGCTTTTGCAATATCAAACTCAGCCACGGTTGTGACCATGGGAAACATGATGCGGATGGCGCGCTTACCAGCGGCTCGCAACAGCGCGCGCAATTGTTGGCGCAACAGGGCTGGGCGATCAATGCCAATGCGAATGGCACGCCAGCCCAATGCGGGGTTCTCTTCCTCGAACGTTTTCATATAGGGGAGAATTTTATCACCCCCAATGTCGAGCGTGCGGAAGGTGACGGGCTGATTAGGCACGGCGTCAATGACGGATTTGTAGAAATGCAATTGCGTCATCAAGCGCGGAAATTGCGGCGCGACCATGAATTGCAATTCGGTCCGAAACAAACCAATTGAAGCCGCGCCGGTTTCGCGCACATGAGGCAAATCCACCAACAGACCTGCATTCATATGCAGATCGATTTTGGTGCCATCGCGTGTGATGGCGGGCACATCACGCAGCTTGTGATATTGTTCCTGACGCTTGGCGCGCAGACGTGCTTTTTCTGCATAAGCAGATTCAACATCCGCTGCCGGGCGAATTTGCACTTCACCCGTTGCACCATCAACGATGATGGCATCGCCCGTCTCAACAAGATCCGTGACATTGGCAACTTCACCAACGCAAGGAATGCCAAGCGCACGCGCCACGATGGAGACATGGCTCGATGGGCCACCATCTTCCAGCACAAGGCCGCGCAGCTTTTTGCGATCATAATCGAGCAGGGCAGCGGGGCCCATGGTGCGCGCAACAATCACAGCATTGTCGGGCATATCATCATGGCGCGCGATGAGGTCTTGCCCGGTCAGCTCATGGAGTAGACGGTTGGCCAGATCATCAAGATCATGCAGCCGATCACGCAGATAAGGATCTTTGCTGCGCTGCAGTTTGGCGCGCGCATCATTTTGCACACGCTCAACAGCGCCCTCAGCCGTCAGCCCCGTGGCCAAGGCTTCGCGCAACCGCCGCATCCAGCCGCGATCATGCGCAAACATGCGGAAGGTTTCTAAAACTTCGCGATGTTCACCGGGACCCGCTTGGTTGCTACGATCCACCAATTGATCGACCGTGGCGCGCATGGCCGCAATGGCTTCGTCCAACCGACGCGATTCAAGGTTAGCGTCTTCGGCCACGATATGTTTGATGATGATGCGCGGCTCGTGCAGCACAACATGGCCCAGACCAACGCCATCGCTGATGGGCGCGCCCTTGAGTTCAAGCGGCCCACGAAACGCGATTTGGTTGCCAACGCCCACAATGGTCTGCAGCTCGCCTGATGCAATCATCTCGGCCAGCAACATGGCTGTCGTCTGAAGGGCCTCGACCTCTTCTTCCGAATAATTGCGCAGCACTTTGTTTTGGACGACCAACACGCCAAGCGTATTGCCGCCGCGCAAAATCGGCACGCCTAAGAAGGAGTGGTAAATTTCTTCGCCGGTCTCTGGCTTATAGGAATAGGCGGGATGGGCTTGCGCGTCTGAGAGCGCCAATGCCTCGGCGCTTTGGGCAATGAGGCCCACAAGGCCCTCGCCCGAACGCATGGTGGTCAAATGCACCGCTTCGCCTTGGCCCCAGCCTCGCCCGGCGTCCAACTCTCACGAAAGCCAGCCGCCCAATCAGGCTTCACTGGCAACAGGCCCATTTGATCGAGGGTGACGCGCGCAGGTGCGCCCTTGGGCCAGTCAGCGCCCTTGAGCTTCTTGGGCGCTGGTGTGGGCTGGTCTGGGTCTGGCAGTGCCAGACAGGCGCGCCAGAACGGCGTGAAGACACGGAAATAGTCTCCGACCTTCGTGCGCACAGTCCAAGGCTCGAACAACAGCTGACCATTAAAGCTCTTGGCCTCAATGCCAGCGTCCTTGAGCGCAGACTTAATGGCCTCATCAATACGAATTTCGGCCGCGCCATAGCGCCGCGTCCAAAACACATGGCCGAGGTTGGCGGCCAGCGGCAACAGCACGTCCTGTGCGGGCCCCCGCAAGATATCGAGCCGCCCGCCGATTTTCTCCAAGCTTTTGCCCAGAGCCAGCAAAGACTGATGCAGCCACCATTTGGAAGCGCCGCCCATGGCACGCAGGCCGGGGCTTTCCTCATCCCAGACGTAGACGCATAAAACCGGCGCGCCAGTCTCTATGGCAGCCCGCAAGGCAGGCTGATCGGCCAAGCGCAGATCATCACGAAACCAGACAAGGGCAGGGGCAAGGGGAGACGAAGCAGACATAAGGACCATGGGTTTTCAAGAATCGCGGGTTGCCTCTAGATACGCCAAAGCAGCCAACTTGGATTGCTGCCAGCCGCAAACCGTCTGCAGCAGGCCCTAAATATCGATTTATTTCGAGCAAAACCGGGCGATTGGCACGTTGAAGCGAAGGAAGATCCATTTGAGGCTTCCCTTCGTGCAAAACACTTGCTATAGCCAGCCCCGCTAGCGCGCATTCCCCGATAGCTCAGCTGGTAGAGCATTCGACTGTTAATCGAATTGTCGCAGGTTCGAGCCCTGCTCGGGGAGCCACTATTTCTGAGGCCTCGTGGCGGAGTGGCTACGCAGAGGACTGCAAATCCTTGTATTCCGGTTCGATTCCGGACGAGGCCTCCATTTCACACCCCTTCATGAGATAGCCAAATCTCTTCCTGACATATCAATGACAACGGAACCGCTCGGTTTTCTTGTCCGTTGATTCGTATGGCCACCCATTCGCACAGCCCCGACTCTCACAAGAAATGGTCTGGACGCGTGACACGCGAGAGCGATGCGCTGGATCTTGAACGTGGCGTTTTCCGCCGTGGCAGCCCCAAAGCCATTGCCCGCTCGCTCAAACGCTCCGCCCAGCACAGCCAGCGCCGCAAATCGGGGCCATACCGCTCGGCCATGTCCATGCTGAGCTTCTACATCAACCGAGCAGGCACCAATCTGCCAGCCGAGCGTCGCCGCACGCTAGAGCGTGCCAAGGATGAGCTGCGTACATTGTTCGGGAGGAAGTAGGGGCGCAGTCCACAGGCCAAAAGTCACAGCTCAAACTCTTGCTAAACACGTTGATAGTGCGCTGCCAAAAAAGACAATGTGATACCCAAAGAGATCCATGAACGACCTGTTGGTGAACTGGAATTCCCATGCAGATTTTAAGCGCGCTAGACCAAACCGCACTCATCTGGTTGAACGCGTGGTTTGAGGGGCATCCGAATTTATCAGTGATGGTCGACGTGGTCGCCAACAACAATTTTGTGCGAGGATTACCTGTTTTCTTTGCGCTATCGTTTTTATGGTTCAAAAATAAAAAGGGTGATCATATCAAGCTCTCGCTTGCACTTTCAGCAACATGCTTGGCGACTGTCTGTTCAGTTCTCATACAACATATACAGCCTGAATTTGGTATTAGGCCCTTTTTAGATGGTCGGTTTAATCTTCACGTGCCGACTTCCATCGATCTCGAGTCTTGGAAAAATTCTGCAAATTCATGGCCGAGTGATACAGCAACTTTGTTTGCCGGTCTTTGCGCTAGTGTCTACCTTTGCCATCGTTTTTTTGGGATATGCGTTTGGGCTTGGACGTTTGTTGTCATCCTTATTCCCAGAATAGCTTTCGGCTATCATTATCTATCTGATGTTCTCTCCGGCATTATTTTGGGTGTCGCGTTTGTGCTGATTTTTTCGCGCGCCTCGTATTCGTATTTTATGATCGCGTGCGATGAATGGGCTCAAAAACATACCGCTCTGGTTTCAACTCTCTTTGTTTTGTTTATGTCGGAAATGAACAATCTCTTCTTTGGTGTCCGCTCGGTTTTGTCCGTAATAGTCAAGCTTATGAAGTCATCGACGTGAGCCAAGGGCGAGCCTCGCTTGTCATCCCGGACTTGGTCCGGGATCCAGAGCGGCTCCATGCATCCTAGTGAAGCCCGGCGGAGCGCCAATCCCAGCAGCTTCCCAGCCCTAAAGCTCTGGATACCGGATCTGCGCTGCGCTTGTCTGCGATGGCAATGTGGGCCATTTCCCCCGCATTCCCG
>CAIUDK010000216.1 GCA_903897875.1 uncultured Hyphomicrobiales bacterium | reverse complement strand
GGGGTTCATGGAAATCGACACATCCCGATTGGGTCCGCGAAAAGAAGATGAACTTTATCGTCCAAATCGGGCTGACCAAGGCGCATGATTTGCCCAACGTCCCATTGCTCATAGATCTTGCCAACAATGAAGAAGACCGCGCAGTTCTCAAATTGCTTTCAGCATCCACAACAATAGGCCGACCGATCTTCACCACACCCGGCGTGCCAGCTGAACGCGTGAAGGCTCTGCGCGATGCCTTTGATCGCATGGTTGCTGATCCTGCATTTTTAGAACAGGCCAAAAAAGAGAATCTCGAAATTGAAGCGATCTCCGGCGCAGAGCTGCAAAAGATCGTTGCTGATATTGTTGCAACACCAAAATCAATCGCTGATCGTCTGCAAGAGATCATCGGCGGCGTCGAACAAAACCGTTGAATTAGGGACAAGATATGACACAGGCCAGTATGCATGACGTGAAGATCCGGCTCGCCAGAGAAGTGGCTGCCGCGACGCGTATTCTCGTTGCCGAAAAAATTCTTGATTACAGCGGTCACGTCACAACCAGATTGCCCGGTGGTGTTGGCTTTCTCATTCAGACCGGACTCGACTCCCGCGCTGAGTTAAAGCCCGAGCGTCTGCTTGTCGTCGATTATAATGGCAAAGTGCTTGAAGGCGCGGGCAACCCACCGGCTGAACTCGCACTCCATCTTGAAATTTTGAAAGCGCGGCCCGATGTTGAATCGGTGCTGCATTGTCACATGGATCTCGCCATCGCTTTCACCATGATGAAGGGCGTGAAATTGCAGCTCATGCGCGCCCGCGCCGTGCGTTGGGAGAGCGGTATTCCAACCCATCCCGATCCAAGCCACATCAAATTGACCGAGCAGGCAGCCGCTCTGGCCAATACATTGGGCCCACACCACGCCGTCTTGATGCGCGCGCACGGCCTCACCTTGGTGGCAGAATCTGTTCCAGCGCTTCTTGTTGATGCGGTTCATTTTCAAGAGAATGCACTGGCCATGATGCAAGTGCTGCAATCAGGCGCGGAGGTCGAAGCGCTGACCGAGGCAGAGCTTGTGCAAATCAACAAGCATGAGATGCGAGAGTTTCACATTGGAAAACTCTGGAATTATTATGTGCGCAAAGCGGTGAGCGATGGCGTTGTGCCCAGCGATTGGATCGCGACGTAAAATGTAACGCTGAGAGGCAGCCATATCAGGCTGCCTCTCAGCCTTTATCAAAATATACGAGCGCTGTTATCTTTACTGAACTTTCAGCACATTCTTTGCCCGCTCAATAATCTCTGGTGGGTAGGATTTATATTCGGCAAAAAAGGCTTCGATGTCTTGTGCCGAAACGGCATCAAATTCCAAATTTAACCGCTGGCTTTCGTCGATAAATTCAGGATCCGCAAGCGTCTCGAACATGGCTTTGCGAAGGATATGGCTTGCCTCAGCGGTGGTTCCTGGAGGCGCCACGATGGGACGCCCGATGAGGGATTGTCCCAAGAGCAACCGCAGTACCATCTTTTCTTGATCTGTTTTGGCAAAGTTGAATATATTTGGCGCTGCCCCAAAGGCGCGATGATTTTGAAGGCCAAGTTGGACAAAGACATTCATTCTTTTGGCAGTCCAATCTTCTTTCCATTGTGACATCAAAGTTGATGCATTGACGGCGCACATCCCATCCACTTCGCCGCGTTGCATCGCCAGCATGACATCGGTTGCGCCCGTGTAGCCAAAAATAATATCAGCTTGCACACCAAGCAAATTTTTCAAAATGAGAGATTGCTGGCCCATAATGCCGGTCGGTCCACTCGCTCCAAGTCTGATTTTCCGTTTGAAGGTGTCTTCAAAATTTTTCACGTCTGCACTGTACCAAAGAGCACAGCCAGCTATTTCCTTATTCAGACTGCCGATCCATGTGAAAAGCTCTGGATTAAATCTCGCATTATCTTGCTCGCCAAGCAGCGGCTGCATAATCGCTGAGCTGAGAACCAATGCTATTTCTGTCCCGTCTTTAGGGGCCGACGTGTAGATATAGTTGGCAACTCTGAGTCCGCCAGCGCCTTCCATATTTCTGGCGATGACTTTCGGTTGACCGGGAATATGAGAGCCCAAATATTTTGCAAATATGCGGCCATATAAATCGTTTCCTCCACCAGGAGGAACGCCAATATCCAGAAAGATAGTTTTGTTTTTATAATAATCCGCATCAACCTCGACGGCATGCGCCGAGACTTGGAACAAGCCAAACACAAAAAGCAAGAACAGTCGATTGAACGCTAGACGCATAACTTATTTTCTCTTTTTTTGCCTTGTGTGGGTGAGCCGTCTTTGTAGAAAAACAGTCGAGCCATCAGATTTGATAATCGCGCTTTAATTTTTCCATTAAGTCCATGCGGCGCACTTTGGCCAAGCCCGTCTCCGAGCGCGGAAATTCTTTTAGGACTGGGAAAATAACGCTATCCATCGAGTTGAAGTCCTGCCGAATTTGATCGAGCTTGTCCTCATCGGGACTGACATCGGCTTCGATTGCGACAATCAATTCTTCACGACCAAGCGCATTCACATGCGTGAACAAGCAGACTTCGTTCACCTGAAGAAAAGCTTGAATCTTTTCCTCGATCGGCCCCACAGCAATCTTGTTGCCCTCAATATTGATGACATCAGCTAGACGTCCTAATATTTTGATGCCGCCATCTTCGCGCATCACAGCCATATCGCCAGGATAAAAATATCCGTCTCTGAAAACTTTCGATGATGTAACAGGATCGTCGTAATAGGCCTGCGCATCAAACGCGTTTAAGCCAATGCGAATTTCACCGCTTTGACCGGGCTGCGCAGGCCGTCCATCTTCATCGATGATTTGAATGTCACGCTGAGGCGCTGGATAGAGCCAATGGGTGTCAGATGCTTTTTTGATAGGCGCAATTAAGGCGGCGCTGGCCAATTCACTGGCTGAGTAGAATCGAAACAGTGAGCAGTCTATTTTAGACAGAACAGCATCAATAATATCTTCCCCAATCAAGCCAGCGGAAGATTGAATTTTGATATTTTTATTTTGAAATAAATGAGAATTTCCCGACTTCGCCAAATCCTTCATAATGCTGACAGCTGGAATGAGGGCGTTAAAATTATAATTTGGCATATAGTCCAAATAGTTTTTTCTATGTTCAAAAATCATCGAACCGCCGACGGTCCAAATGATAATTGGGCAGTTCCAACCAACCCCAGTCCATAAACCAAGTCCGAAGAGAAGCAGATTGGTGTCTTTCGAAAAGCCCCTGACATTGCCCCCATTTAAGGCGCGTTCTTTTTCATTGTGGGACTCTATGAATATTTTTTTATACGTACCCGTTGTGCCTGACGTGAAGATGATGTGCCCACCATAAACGCCAGTGTCTTCGAAAGGAGGCAGCTCGCCTTCAAAGATGTTTTGATAAATATCGACGGGAAGACTTATGACAGGCGCGGCTGGTAAATTTGCA
The DNA here is from genome assembly GCA_903897875.1 of uncultured Hyphomicrobiales bacterium. GTDB lineage: Bacteria > Pseudomonadota > Alphaproteobacteria > Rhizobiales > Beijerinckiaceae > Terripilifer. The sequence goes on along the minus strand of CAIUDK010000216.1, from coordinate 265 downwards.
AGACCAAAATCATGATTTGCAATATCGGTCTCAATGCAGACAAAACAGCCGACGTCTTTGAGTTGTAGTTTTTCGACCTGATGAAGGCCGCTGATGACAATGGTGTTTAGGCCAAGCCAGCGTAGCGCCAAAACCATAACCCAAGTCGCCAGAAGATCGGTCATAAGAACGACCGCCAGACCATTCTCGGGCAAATTTTGGTTTTTGAAGTAATCGCGGGTCACGCAAATGGCGCGGTAAAACGACGCATAATCCAACGCCATAT